>CASDQY010000093.1 GCA_949282975.1 uncultured Oscillospiraceae bacterium
CCTGCGACTGCGGCCGCACCCATCTGGCGGACATCCGCCAGGTGTGCATCGGCAAAGGGGTAACCAGCCGGATCGAGGAATTTTTAGCTGCCCAGCCCACCAAGGGCCGGATGCTGGATCAGGCACAAGATGAGCTGTTGGTGGTCTGCGACCCCAACACCCGGAAGGTTTTTGGAGACACCCTGACCCAGCGGCTGGCGGAACAAGGCTGGAAGGTGCGGATGCACTGCTTTGCCCAGTCCCAGCCCCACGCCACCATGGCCCTGGCCCAGGAGCTGATGGAGGACATTGCTTCCCATACCGGCCTGCTGTTGGCGGTGGGTAGCGGCACCGTCAACGACCTGTCCCGGTATGCCTCTTATCAAAAAGAACTGCCATACTACATCATCGCCACCGCCCCCAGCATGGATGGCTTTACTTCCACCGTCAGCCCTCTGGTGGTGGATGATCTGAAGCAGACGTTTGAAGCCCATTGCGCCGATTGCATCATTGGGGACACCGATCTGCTGGCCACCTGTCCCGATCGGATGCTGGCGGCCGGACTGGGGGATGTGCTGGGAAAGGTATGGAGCATCCATGACTGGGAGATGAGCCACCAGCTTTTGGGGGAATATTACTGCCCGGAAATTGCCGCCTTGATGAACCAGGCGGTGGACCGCTGCAAACAGGCGGTGCCGGGACTGCAAAAGCGGGACGGCAAGGCGCTGGAACAGCTGATGGAAGCGCTGGTGCTGGCCGGTATTGCCATGGCCTTTGCCGGAAACTCCCGCCCCGCTTCCTCCGGGGAGCACCACATTGCCCACTGCCTGGAAATGCAGTCCATCTTTGTCGGGGAGTACGGGGAGCTCCACGGCATCAATGTGGGCCTTGGCACGCTGCTGATGGGCTCTTTGTATCGGAACTTCCTGGCTGCTGCCCCGGACAAAGATAAGGCCATTGCCCACGCAAAAGCCTTTGATTGGGCGGATTACCAGGCCCGGATGGAAGCGCTGTACCAAAAAGGCGCTCCCACCGTGTTGGAACTGGAACAGAAAGAACAGCGTCATGATCCGGAATTGACCATTCAGCGGATTGAAGCATATTTTGCCCGGCAGGATGAGATTAACCGGGGCATTGCCCAGGCGCTGGAGCAGCTTACCGGCAGCGCCCAGTTGCTGAAGAGTTTATCCGGGTACATTGATTTTGCCCCCTATCCCCACAGCAAAGAATTGTGGAAAGCCATTCTTCGGGACGCCAAAGAGATCCGCAGCCGGTATACCGGATTGCAGCTCATGGACGATCTGGGCCTGCTGGAAGATTTGGCGGAAAAAACGGTGGAAGAATTCTGGCGGGGATAAGCAGGTCAAACCATACCATCCAAAAGAACAGGAGGAACAGCGATGATTGATTTTCAAAACGCCTCGTTTCTGAAAATGAAGCAAACAAATCCGGCAGATTATCAGGGGACAATCGGGCCGCTTCTCATTCCGGGGGAAACCGTGCTGGGCTGCTATAGGGCCATCCGGGACGGCGTGGTATTTACGGACAAGCGGATTATGGCCATCAATGTCCAGGGGATGACTGGAAAGAAAAAGGACATTACCTCTCTGCCCTACAGCAAAATTACGGCATTCAGTGTGGAGACCTCAGGCGTGCTGGATATGGACAGCGAACTGGAACTTTGGTTTTCCGGGCTGGGAAAGGTCACCTTTGAGTTTACCGCCAACACCAATGTGTCCCAAATCTGCCGCTGCATCAGTCAATACGCCCTGGGATAACCGGTCTATTTCAAAACAGAATACCTGAAGCAAAAAAGCCAAGGAGAGCAAATCGTCGCACTCCTTGGCTTTTCTATCTGTAATTACTATCAGAACCGGAAATCCCGTTCCCCCATTTTAATGTGCTTGATGTGGTCTAAGGCAATTTGGCGTACCTTTTCTTTGGGGATGTTGGCCATTTCCCGGTGGATCAGTTCTTCGCCGATGGCTTTGGTGTCCGGGGAAGCATAGTCCTCCAAATATTCCTGCAAGGTCATCAGTGCGTTGGGATGGCAGCAGTTTTGAATCTGCCCCGCCTTGCACAGGCTCATAAACCGGTCGCCGGTGCGGCCTTCCCGGTAGCAGGCGGTGCAGAAGGAGGGGATGTAACCAAGCCGCATCAGCCAGTTTACCACCTGGTCCAAGGTGCGGTTGTCGCTCACTTCGAATTGAGAGGAATCCTCATCCTCCGGTTCCGGTTCGCAGTACCCCCCAACACTGGTGCGGCTGCCCCCGGAAATCTGGCTGATGCCCAGCCCCAGCACACGCTCCCGGCATTTCTGGTTTTCCCGGGTGGAGACGATCATACCGGTGTAGGGAACGGCAATGCGGATGCAGGCCACGATTTTGGCAAAGGTATCGTCGTCAATGCCGTTGTCGAAGGTGGAGGGATCAATGTCGTCCGCCCGGCGGATGCGGGGCACGCTGATGGTGTGGGGGCCTACTCCGTGGACCGCTTCCAAATGTTCGGCGTGCATCAAAAGCCCGGCGAATTCATACCGGTACAGTTCCAGCCCGAACAGCACGCCCAGCCCAACGTCGTCAATTCCCCCTTCCATGGCACGATCCATGGCTTCGGTGTGATAGGCGTAGTTGTGCTTCGGTCCGACGGGATGGAGCTTTTCATAGCTTTCCTTGTGGTAAGTTTCCTGGAACAGGATGTAGGTGCCGATGCCCGCTTCCTTCAGCTTGCGGTAATTTTCCACGGTGGTGGCGGCGATGTTCACGTTCACCCGGCGGATGGCTCCGTTTTTGTGCTTGATGGAATAGATGGTTCGGATGGATTCCAGCACATATTCAATGGGGTTGTTCACCGGGTCCTCCCCGGTTTCCAGCGCCAGGCGTTTGTGGCCCATATCCTGGAGGGCGATCACCTCTTTGCGGATTTCCTCCTGGGTCAGTTTTTTCCGGGGGATGTGGTGGTTTTGGTGGTGGTAGGGACAGTACACGCACCCGTTGACACAGTAGTTGGACAGGTACAGGGGGGCAAACATGACGATTCGGTTGCCGTAAAAGTCCAGCTTGATCTGCCTGGCCAGAGCTTCGATTTCCTTGTTCTTTTCCTCAATGTCGCAGTCCAGCAGCACGGCGGCTTCCCGGTGGGACAGCCCTTTGCGCAGCCGGGCCTTGTTTAGAATTTCATCAATGAGGGCTTCATCATGCTTGTGGGCAGCGGCGTATTCCAGGGTGTCCAGAATTTCCTGGTGGTTGATAAACTCTTCCGCTTTCATGGATTTTGGGTTGTACATAACGGCTTCCTTTCTTTGGGTTCAGGCTTTGGTGTAGATGACTTTGGAACTGACGCCGGGCAGGCTGCCCAGTTTGCCGGACAGGGTGCTGATGGCATCCTGGGGGGCATCCATGGCAATGCTGATGATGGAAACACCTCGCTGCCGGTGGGGAATGCCCATCCGCCCGATGATGTACTGCTCCCATTGATGGAGCAGGGAATTGATTTTTTCCACCGAATCCTTATTTTCCACTAAAATTCCGATCAGTGCCACCCGCTGTTCCATAGCGTGCTCCTTTCTTTGCGCAAAAAAACCGCACCCCAAAGGGCACGGACAAAACCAATCTTATTTCCATTTGGCCTCGCTGTGCAGATAGGGGCTTCCCGCTCTTTGCAGTAAGATAATTATTGTTTGGGTTTGGAGAAAGAATCCATAAAGGAAATCTCGCTTCGCACCGAATGGTTTCAGTATACCCCATTGTCCGGAAAATTGCAACTATCTGCCGCTTTTTTGTTGGTTTTGCCGAATGGAAGGCAGCAAAAAACCTCAGCAATTTAACATGCTGAGGTTTCTGTGTCGCTTGTCACGACATGGTGAAGACGAGTGGACTTGAACCACCGACCCCCTGCATGTCAAGCAGGTACTCTAACCAACTGAGCTACGCCTTCGTAATCACAACAAACGGCAATATGGCGGAGATGGTGGGATTCGAACCCACGGAGGGTTTATAAGCCCTCAAACGATTTCGAGTCGTTCGCGTTACGACCACTTCGCTACATCTCCAAATAGGAGCGGGCAAAGGGCAATCCGCCGATTGCCGAACAAGCATATTATACCACAGGATTTGAAAATTGCAAGCCCCAAAATGCGATTTTTAAAAAATTTTTCCTCCCCCGGTTTTTGGGGTGGTCCCGGATCGGATCGATGCAAAAAGGCTATGGAAGAAGATAAAATATAAGCATTAGACATTGTGCATCCATGGAATTATAATAAAATCAGCAGAAAACCACACCTTTTTCAAAACAAAATTCCCCAGGGCTTTGCAAGGAGGTTTTACCATGAGTCAAACATTAGTTGCATTTTTTTCCGCCAGCGGCGTTACAAAACGTGCGGCCCAGCGTCTGGCCCAGGCCGTGGGAGGCGATCTGTATGAAATCAGGCCCGCTGTGCCTTACACCAGGGCGGATCTGAACTGGCGGGACAAAAACTCCCGCAGCACAGTGGAGATGCAGAACCCTGCTTCCCGCCCCCCGTTGGCGGATCAGGACGCCGGGGTAGAAAACTATTCCAAAATCTTTTTGGGATTTCCCATTTGGTGGTACACCGCCCCTTCCATCATCCGAACCTTTTTGGAAAGCTATGATTTTTCCGGCAGGACCATTGTCCTCTTTGCAACCTCCGGCGGAAGCGGGCTGGGCCATACCGCAGAGGA
>CASDQY010000094.1 GCA_949282975.1 uncultured Oscillospiraceae bacterium
AAAATTATGAAGGAATCGCCAAACAAGCGGGGGAGGAAAAACAGCCTCCTGCCGTGGCTGCTGCTGGGAATCCTGGCAGTATGTCTGGCGATTTTTTTGTATTTTTATGGGCAGGAAAACAATTACACCTTGCTTAGTGACAACTACTCCCAAATAGAAAGCGGCATTGCCTCCCCGGAGGAAAACAGCACATCCTCCCAAACATCCGGTCGGGAAAGTTCTCCTGCTTCTTCCCGTACCGGTTCCAATCCCACCTCCGGCCATGAGGAAGAGGAAAGCCGCCCATCCCAATCCCTGCCGGAGTCTTTTGGGGAAACCCCGTCGGCGACGATTTCTGCGCCGGAAACCGGCGCCACCTCTTCAAGCTCAGTACCATCCGGAGAAGAAGAGACTTTTTCCGCTTCTCAGCAGATTGCCGGGCTGACCGTTTACTGTGAAACCGAAGAACAGCAGGGGATTGCCCAACTTTGGCTCCATTATGCCCAACAGGAACCCTTATTTCAACGGATGGAAAGCCGGGGAACGCCGGTGACGGTTTATCTTCACGCCGGGGCAGGGCAAGACACTGCCGGTTGGGAGGATGGATATACCCTGCACTGCTATGTGGAAACGGAAGACAGGGATCCGGTGTATCGGGATATGGCACTGTTGTTGGAGGAAATGCTGCGGCAAAACGGCCGGTGGGAGCAGTCGGCGGCGGAGTACCGGCAGTACAATCCCAACGGGTTTGTTTACGGAAATGTTCGGGAAGAATATTTGGAGCTGTACTTTGTATCGGCTCAGGGACAGCAGAGTTTGGAGGCGGACCGGCTGGAGGTATGGGTATTGGTGCTGCAAAACCTTCGTTCAGAGCTGTACGGCGGGGTGGCAGAAAAGTTTGACTGTCTCATGGCGGAGTATCAGCGGCTGGTGATGTGAAAGCCGAGATTCCCTATAGGCTGTCAGCCTTTTTGAAAGCAGAAATCACAGAATTTACCACCCATTCCCAAAGTTTGGCTTCGTTGGAACTGAATTTTGGGCAGCAAACCGGAAAATGCAATGTTATCGTTTTTGCAGTACACCTGGCAAAGTTCAGGGCAACCTTGCTGTTGGCAAACCTCCCAATAAAGGCATCTACTCAAATGAAACCGAATGGCCTTTCCGCTGCATTCCAGCCATTGGATCTCCCAACCTTCGGTGGGAAAATTCTTTGCCATGAATTTTTTCACAAAAAGGCGATAGATCCCATAAGTAAAGGGCAGTTTGGTCATGGATTCCATGGCCGCTTTCTTTTGCAAGGCTGTTTTTTGTGTTTCCTGCTCCACCAAGGCAAGCGCATCCTTTTGGGAAATTCCCTCGGCCCGAAGGGTTTGGTAATAGGCTAGGGGAGGAAATAAGTTCGATAAAAGATGCTCTTGAATAGCAGGGTTCTCTGTTTTCATAACCTGCTTTTGCAATTCCTGGTACCGATTTTCTGCTTGACGATATCGTTTGTTCCCTAGTTCGGAACCGAATAATTCCATGCAATCCTCTTTTAAAAAGGAAAATTTACTTTCCTGCAGAGTCATCTTTTTCCCCTCCCTGGATCAGATCAAAAACATGTTTTGCATGTTGTTCCAACACGTCCGCTTTGGTAACGGCGATTCCCCATTTTTCATCCCCAAGCACGATTAAAGTATCTCCCGCCTTAATCTGAAATACTTCACGGGCTTCTTTGGGAATAATGATTTGTCCTCGTTCGCCAACCTTGACGGTGCCGAAAATATAGTGGCCTTCTGGAATTTTCATGGGAAAGCTCCTTTCTTGTTGCATACTAATATGAAATTCATACTAGTATGTATTATAAATTCTGCTGAACTTTTTGTCAAGGGAATTTTCTTGCCCCTTTTTTCGGCTCGATTTTTCTGTTTTCTTTGCACTTTTTCCCATGGAATTTTTAAAGTACATTCAATTTGTAAATTATTTTGATATTCTATCCTCTTTTTCCGAATACCAATCACTTGCCAATGTATGCCGGAATGGTGTAAAATAAGATGTTACAGAATGAAAGCGTAAAATTGAAAGCACCGCCATTTGAAAGGATATCGTATTTTATGGCAACCAAAAAAACCACTCGCAAAACTTCATCCCGCTCCGGAAAACGATCTTCTTCCGGATCGTCCAAAGCGGCGTTGGAAAAAAAGAAGCAGTCCGCCAATCTGGTGGGGGGCACTGTGGTGTTTATCCTGGGGCTGCTGTTGTTTTTCATGGCGCTGATCCCCGGGGAAAACGTCTGGCTCTTTCTTCATGAAACCCTGTTCGGACTGTTTGGAATCGGAGGATATCTGCTGCCCATCCTCTTATGCATCTGCGGCCTGATTGCCGTGCTGCGCAAGGAAACGGTGAAGCTTGCCAACAAACTTTGGCAGGCGCTGCTGGTACTGATTCTCTTTTCCAGTGCCGTCCAGGTGATCTTTGTGGGGCAGTTTGTTCAGGGGGATCTGGGGGCCATCTTGAACGGCCTTTGGCAGGACGGCATCCGGCTTACCGGCGGCGGTGTGTTTTCGGTCATGCTGGGCTGGCCTTTGCTCACCGCCTTTGGTCAGGTGGGGGCCTCCATCTTTTTGGTATTGGTGGGGTTGCTGGTGTTGCTGCTGCTCACCGGGCGGTCTCTGCTGGATATCATCAATACCTTCCGCCAGCCGGATGACGAAGCCGCCCAGCAATATCAGCAGGAGCAGGAAGAACTCCGGGAACAAAAACGCCAGCTTCGCCAGCAGCAGCGGCAGATTCGCCGTGAGGAAAAGCTCCAGCGCAAACGCCGCCAGATCGACATTGCCCTTACCGAAGCGGATCATCAGCGCCTGCAGCAGCAAAAACAGGGCGGGGATGGGGAAAACCCCATGCTGAAAAAGCCCATCCATCAGGCGCCCATTCCCAAGGTGACCAACGATCGTTTTGACTTCCGCCAGGTAGAAGATATTTCCGAAGCGCCTGTCCAACCGGAGAAAAAGAAATCCAAAACTTCCTCCCAGGCACCGGAACCGGCAGAGGAAGAATCCCCTCAGGACGCCCAGCTCAATGAACTGGTGAATAAGGCCATTCCCAAACCCATCCAACCCGATCTTTCCGGGGATACTTCCAAAGAAGCTGCGCCGACATCCCAGGAGAAATCGGAACCCACGGAACCGGCGCCGACAGAATCCTTTGGGGCGCCCCCGGCGGAAATGAAGCAGATGAAGCTTTATCAGTATCCGCCCATCACCCTGCTCAATCCCCCTCAGGATCATGGCAACCGTGACCTTTCCATTGAACTGCGGGGCAATGCGGAACTGTTGGTGGATACCTTAAAAAGCTTCGGCGTACAAACCCGGGTGGTGGATATTTCCCGTGGCCCCACGGTGACCCGGTATGAGCTTCAACCCAGCGCCGGGGTAAAGATCAGCAAGATTACCGGCCTAGCGGACGATATCGCTTTGAACCTGGCCTCCGCCGGGGTGCGGATTGAAGCCCCCATTCCCAACAAAGCGGCGGTGGGCATTGAGGTGCCAAATAAGGAAACGGAAATCGTCACCATGCGGGAAATCATTGACACCAAAATGTTCCGGGAAGCGAAAAGCAAGCTGACCGTGGCGTTGGGGCGGGATATTTCCGGGCATGAAGTCTGCTTTGACATCGCTAAAATGCCCCATATGCTCATCGCCGGCGCCACGGGCTCCGGCAAATCGGTGTGCATCAACGCCATTCTGATGAGTATTTTATATAAGGCTTCTCCCAGCGAGGTAAAACTGCTTTTGGTGGACCCCAAGGTGGTGGAACTGGGGGTGTATAACGGCATTCCCCATCTGCTGGTGCCGGTGGTCACCGATCCCCGGAAGGCGGCGGGAGCCCTGGGCTGGGCTGTCACCGAAATGCTCAACCGCTACAAGCTGTTTGCAGACAGTTCTGTTCGGGATATCAAGGGCTACAACGAAATGGCGGCCCAGCAGTCCATGGAGCTGATGCCGGAAATTGTCATTATCATCGACGAGCTGGCCGATTTGATGATGGCCGCTCCCAACGAAGTGGAGGACGCTATCTGCCGTCTGGCGCAGATGGCCCGTGCCGCCGGAATGCATCTGATCATCGCCACCCAGCGGCCCAGCGTGGACGTAATTACCGGCGTGATCAAGGCAAACATTCCGTCTCGTATTGCTTTTTCGGTATCCAGCCAGGTGGACAGCCGCACCATCATTGACAGCGGCGGAGCCGAAAAGCTGCTGGGCAAGGGGGATATGTTGTTCTTCCCCATGGGAATGCCCAAGCCCACCCGTCTGCAGTGCTGTTTTGTCTCCGACAAAGAGGTGGAGGCCGTGGTGGACTTTATTAAACGCAGCGGAGAAAACGCCGAATACGACGACGCTATTTTGGACGAAATCGACCGTCAGGCAGAAGCCAGCGCCAATAAGAAAGGTAAGAAGTCGGAGGAAGAGTTGGAAGGCGGGGATGAAACCGATCCCCTGCTGGATAAAGCCATTGAAGTGGTGATTGAAAGCGGTCAGGCCTCCACTTCCTATCTCCAACGGCGGTTAAAGGTGGGCTATTCCCGTGCGGCCCGGATCATTGATCAGATGGAACAAAAGGGGGTTATCGGCCCCTTTGAAGGCTCCAAACCCCGTGCAGTGCTGATGACCCGTGCCCAATATCTGGAAATGACCCTTCAGCCGGAACACACCACCGGCGATACTTCCCAGTCTTAATCAGGAGAATTTTATGCCTTTTTTACCCACCAGCCGCCGGGATCTGGAAGAGCAGCATATCCGGCAGCTTGATTTTGTGTACATCTCCGGTGACGCCTATGTGGATCACCCTTCCTTTGGCTGCGCCATTATCACCCGGGTGCTCCAGGCCAAGGGCTTTTCCGTGGGGATCTTGGCCCAGCCGGATTGGAAAAATCCCCAATGCTTTTTGGAATTGGGGGTGCCCCGGTACGCCTTTCTGGTCAGCGCCGGGAATCTGGATTCCATGGTGGCTCACTATACTGTGGCCAAGCAGCGCCGCAGCAAAGATGCTTATTCCCCCGGGGAAAAAACCGGCCTTCGCCCTGATCGGGCGGTGACGGTGTATACCCGTGTTCTGCGCAGCCTCTGCCCGCAGGTTCCCATCCTCATCGGGGGATTGGAAGCCAGCCTGCGCCGGTTTGCTCATTATGATTATTGGAGCGACTCTGTCCGCCCGTCGGTACTGGAGGAATCCGGGGCAGACCTTTTGATGTACGGCATGGGGGAACGGGAGATCATGGAGATTGCCCAGGCCTTCCGGGAAGGGAAAAAAGTAGAAGAGATGCGGGACATCCGTGGCACCTGCTACCTGATCCCGCCCCAGGAAACCCCCTTCGGCTGTGTGGAGTGTCCGGGCTGGGAACAGATAACCGGGGACAAAACCGCTTATGCCAAAGCCACCCGAATCCAAATGGACAACCAGGATGATATCACCGGCCGCACCTTGATTCAGCGGCAGAAAACGAAAATGCTGGTGCAGAACCCGCCCATGGAAGCTTTGACCACCCAAGAGATGGACTGGGTATACAGTCTGCCTTATATGCGCACCTATCATCCCATGTACGAAAAGCAGGGGGGCGTTCCCGCTATCCGGGAAGTGGAGTTTTCCATCACCCATAACCGGGGCTGTTTCGGCGCCTGCAACTTCTGTTCCATTGCCTTTCACCAGGGCCGGAAGATTTCGGTGCGCAGCCATGAATCGGTGGTTGCGGAGGCAAAGCTTTTGACGCAAAATCCCCATTTTAAGGGCTATATCCACGACGTGGGCGGTCCCACCGCCAATTTCCGGCACCCAAGCTGCGAAAAACAGCAGACCCAGGGTTTGTGCAAAGGCGGGAAAAAATGCCTGGCGCCCAAGCCCTGCCCCGCTTTATGGGCGGATCAGGAGGATTACCGCAGTCTCCTTACCGAAGTGGCGGCGCTGCCCGGCGTGAAAAAGGTGTTCGTCCGCTCCGGAATCCGGTACGACTATCTGCTTGTGGACAAAAGCGACCGGTTTTTCCGCCAGCTTGTGGAGCAGCATATCAGCGGGCAGTTGAAGGTGGCCCCGGAGCATTGCTCCAATGCGGTGCTGGATCAGATGGGCAAGCCCCACTTTGAAGCTTACCTGAAATTCCAAAAAAAGTTTTATGAGATCACCGGGCAGGCGGGGAAGAAGCAGTATTTGATCCCCTACCTTATGTCCTCCCATCCCGGTTCCACCTTGGAGGATGCCATTGCGTTGGCAAAATTTCTGCGCAGAGAAAACCTTCATCCGGAGCAGGTGCAGGATTTTTATCCCACTCCCGGCACCGTTTCCACCTGTATGTACTATACAGGTCTGAACCCTTACACGTTAAAACCGGTGTTTGTCCCTAAAACCAGGGAAGAAAAAGCCATGCAGCGGGCCCTTTTGCAGTATTACCGCCCGGAAAATTGGGAGCTGGTGCGAAGGGCCCTGGTACAGGCCGGCCGTATGGATCTGATCGGTTCCGGCCCGGACTGTCTGATCCCGGCGCCGCCCAAAAAGCAAAGCGCCGCCCCCAAGCCCAATGGCCAGCCCCATCGTGGCACAGTGGCCTGGGCAAAACAGATGGAAAAGCAGCATAAAGGAAAGAATCGTTATGGCAAAAAGAAAAAGTAAAACCTATCGCAGAAAAACAAGCAAGATCTACCTTGCCATTGTGGCCATTTTTTTGGTGCTCATCGCCGGGGTGGGGGTGAACAGTGCGGTTCACTTTGCCTCCTGGTATCCCACCTTTGATTCCCTGAAAGGGCAGTGGGATCGGTATTTCGGCCAGACCGCCGACCTTTCTTCGGTGGACGCCCCCAATCTTTTCGCCGGGGAAGAGGATGAACTGGCGGTGTATTATCTGGACGTGGGCCAGGGGGATGCCGTTCTTCTGCGGCAGAACGACGCCACCATGCTGATCGACACCGGGGACAACGGGATGGAAACCCAGCTTCTTCAGCAGTTGGAAGCCTTGGAGGTCACCCAGTTGGATGTGCTGGTCTGCACCCATTACCACGCCGATCACATCGGCGGAGCGGCAGAGGTGCTGGAAGCCCTTACCGTGGATCGTGTTTTGCTTCCCTCCGGCAGTGCCACCACCCAAACCTATGAAGATATGCTGGATATCATGGATCAAAAGGGAATCCCCACCAGCTTCCCAAAAATCGGCTATGCCGGTCAGTTGGGGGAAGCGGATTATCAGATCGTGGGGCCGGTCAATGAAGACAGCGACAACCAAAATGACAACAGCCTGATGCTTCGGGTGCAGTTCGGCCAGGCTTCCTTCCTGTTCACCGGCGACGCTGAATCCACCGAAGAGGCTGACATTCTGGCTACCGATTATGCTGTCGAGGCAGATGTGCTCAAGGTGGGGCACCATGGCTCGGATACCTCCACTTCCGAAGCATTCTTGCAGGCGGTTCATCCGGTGTGCGCCATCATCAGCTGCGGAGCCGGCAACGATTACGGCCATCCCCATCAGGAAACCCTGGATAAACTCTCCGCCGCCGGGGCCACGGTGTACCGAACCGACCTCTCCGGAGCCATTACTGTGCTCACCGACGGAATCACCCTTCGGGTATTTGTGGATGGAACCGAGCAGCAGAGCTTCCCGGCGGGAGAGAACGCCGCTTCCGGTTCCCGGGCGACCTCCCAAACAGCGTCTCAACCGGAGGAAACAGCTTATATCGGCAATGTCAATTCCAGGGTGTTTCATCTGGAAAGCTGTTCCAACCTGCCTGCTGAAGCCAATCGGGTGAACTTCACCAGCCGGGAAGCGGCGGTGGAAGCGGGGTACACCCCCTGCGGCAACTGCAACCCATAACGGAGGAAGAAGAAATGCGCTATATCATCGACCGTTCCGAAGGGGAGTACTGGGTTCTGGAAGATTCAAAACGCAATATGCATTCTCTGCCCAAAACAGAGCTTCCCCCGGACTGCCGGGAAGGGGATGTTCTGCAACAAACCGATGGTAAATTTTTCCGTGATCCGGACGAAACCGCCCGGCGCAAAGCGGAATTGGCTGAAAAGCAGGAAAAACTGCGAAAAAGGGCGGAGAAGGATTGACGAATTCGCTCTTTTACGGTATACTTTATAGCTGTATGCGCAGTTCAAAGGAGGGAAAGCAAGATGAGTCAAACCAACTGGCAGGTTTCTAAAGACCAGCTTTTGCAGCAAAAAGATTACGCCGCACAGGTTCGCAGTTTGTTGGAGAAACTCTATCCTGCTCCGCCTTTGGCCTATGTGCACTCTTATGGCTGTCAGGGCAATGTCAGCGATGGAGAAAAGCTGAAAGGTATGCTGGCGGATATGGGCTACGGCTTCTGCGATCAGGCAGAGCAGGCGGATCTGGTGCTGTTTAACACCTGCGCCATCCGGGAAAATGCTGAGGATCGGATCTTCGGCAATGTGGGCGCCCTGAAACGCTGGAAGGCCCAAAGCCCCAGGCATAAGCTTTTGCTCTGCGGCTGCATGATGCAGCAGCCCCATATTGTGGAAAAGCTCAAGCAGAGCTATCCTTATGTGGACTTGATCTTCGGCACCCATGTGATCCATCAGCTCCCGCAGCTGCTCCTTTCTGTTTTGCAGCAGCAAAAGCGGGTGTTCTACACCCCGGAGTCGGACGGCGTCATTGCCGAAGGGCTTCCCATCCGCCGGGACGGGAACCTGAAAGCCTGGGTGCCTATTATGTACGGCTGCAATAATTTTTGCACCTACTGCATCGTCCCTTATGTGAAGGGGCGGGAGCGTTCCCGGCAGCCGGAGGCCATTTTAAAGGAAGTCCGTGAGCTGGTGGAGCAGGGGTATAAGGAAATCACCCTGCTGGGGCAGAATGTGAACTCCTACGGCAAAACCTTGGAACAGCCCATCTCCTTTGCCCAGCTTTTAACGCAAATCGACGCCATCCCCGGCGACTTCCGGATTCGCTTTATGACCAGCCATCCCAAGGATGCCACAAAGGAATTGTTTGATGTTATGGCAAAAAGCCAAAAGATCTGCCATCATCTTCACCTCCCTGTCCAGTGCGGCAGCGACCGAATCCTTCAGGCCATGAACCGTCGGTACACCGTAAAGCAGTATTTGGGGCTGATCGACTATGCCCGCAACGTGATGTCGGATATCTCCTTTACCACCGACATTATCGTTGGATTTCCCGGGGAAACGCTGGAGGATTTTCAGGGCACGCTGGACCTGCTGAAAACAGTGCGCTACGATTCCCTGTTCAGCTTTATTTACTCCAAGCGGGTGGGCACCAGGGCAGCCGAACTGCCGGACGACACCCCGCATTCGGTGAAGAGCGACCGGCTTCAGCAGCTTCTGGCCTTACAGCGGACCATCGGGGAAGAAGTCCTGTCGGAGTACGTTGGCAAGACGCTGCGAATCCTGGTGGATGGAACCGGTAAATCCGGGGAAGGCTATCTTACCGGGCGCACCGATCAGTTTTTAATTGTGGATTTTCCCGGGGACCCGTCTTTGATGGGACAATTTGTCACCGTGAAGATCACCAAAGCCTTAAACTGGGCACTGCTGGGCGAACTGGCATAAGCCGGTCCCAGTGTTTCCATAGAAAATTCATTGTAAGAAAGGAACCAATAGTATGGACGTGATTGCAAAGGCCAGAGAGCTTGGCAAACTGATTCAGGAGACCGAAGAATACAAAAAACTCATGGAGATGGAAGCCAAGAACGAGGCGGATACCGAACTGACCGACATGATCGGCCAGTTTCAGATGAAGCGGCTGAAACTCAATCAGTTGATGCAGCAGGAAGAAAAAGACGACGCCGCCATTCATGAAGCGGATCAGGACCTGAAGGAAATGTACGAAGCCATTATGAGCAACGAAAACATGATGGCCTACAGCGAATGCCAGCACGACATGGAATACCTGATGACCCGGGTGAACTTTATTCTTACCTGCGCCGCCAACGGGGAAGATCCCATGACCTGCCCCAGCGAGCCGGATCACGGCTGCGGCGGAAACTGCTCCGGCTGCAGCGGCTGCCACTGATCCCATAAAATAGTTCCATTTATTTGGTATACCTCAAGGCATTGGAAGCAAACTAACTTCCGATGCCTTTTCCTTTTTTAGAAATCTGTTTTTCTCCCTTGCTTTTTGCCCTGCCCTGGTGTATACTGTACATAGTTAGTATATTCTAACTATAATAAGTCTGCGCTAAAAAGATTCGTGCAGAACAGGAAAGGACGGCAGAAGGTATGTATGAACTTTTGATTGAATCGGTCGTAGGCCGGGAGATTATTGATTCCCGGGGAAATCCTACCGTTGAGGCAGAAGTATTCTTGTCCTGCGGTGTCAGCGGGCGGGGCGCCGCTCCCAGCGGAGCTTCCACCGGTGAATTTGAGGCCCTGGAGCTTCGGGATGGGGACAAATCCAGGTATGGGGGAAAAGGCGTTTCCAAAGCGGTGGAAAACATTAACACCGTGATTTGCGAAACCCTCACCGGCATGGATGCCTGTGATATCTATGCCGTGGATCAGGCCATGATTCGGGCCGACGGCACCCAGGATAAATCCAAGCTGGGTGCCAATGCCATTCTGGCCGTGTCCATTGCCTGCGCCAGAGCGGCGGCCACTGCGTTGGAAATTCCCCTGTACCGCTTTTTAGGGGGCATCAACGCCAACCGGCTGCCGGTGCCCATGATGAATATCCTCAACGGCGGCGCTCATGCGGCCAACACAGTCGATGTGCAGGAATTTATGATCATGCCCGCCGGCGCTTCCCGCTTCCGGGAAGGGCTGCGCTGGTGCACGGAAGTGTTCCATGCGCTGGCGGCACTGCTTAAAAGCAAGGGCCTGGCCACCTCTGTGGGGGACGAAGGCGGTTTTGCACCGAACCTGGCCAGCGACGAAGAAGCCATTCAATATATTCTGGAAGCGGTGCGTCAGGCAGGCTATGAACCGGGCAAGGACTTTGTCCTGGCCATGGACGCCGCTTCCAGCGAGTGGAAAAGCGGCGTAAAAGGGGAGTACCTGCTGCCTAAGAGCGGCAAGCGCTTTACCTCGCAGGAACTGGTTGCCCACTGGAAATCTCTCTGCGAAAAATATCCTATCTACTCCATTGAAGACGGTCTGGACGAAGAGGACTGGGACGGCTGGGCCATGATGACCAGGGAATTGGGCGGCAAGGTGCAGTTGGTGGGGGACGACCTGTTTGTCACCAACACCAGCCGTCTGGCCAAGGGAATTCAGCTGGGCTGCGGCAATTCCATCCTCATTAAGCTCAATCAGATCGGTTCCGTGTCCGAAACCCTGGAAGCCATCAAGATGGCCCACAAGGCCGGCTATACCGCCATTGCTTCCCACCGCTCCGGGGAGACGGAGGATACCACCATTGCCGATCTGGCGGTTGCCCTGAATACCTGCCAGATCAAAACCGGCGCTCCCAGCCGCAGCGAGCGGGTGGCCAAATACAACCAGCTTCTCCGAATCGAAGAGGAACTGGGCGACAGTGCGGTGTACCCTGGTTTTGATGCATTCTAATCCGGATTTCACCATGCAGGAAGGGAGGAGGGTATGACCCGTTCTTTGCTTTGGGCAGCGGGCGCCACCGGCTTTACCTTCCTGATGACCACTTTGGGCGCTTCTCTGGTGTTTCTCTTCCGCAAAAAGGTCAGCGGCAGTGTGCAGCGGATCTTTTTGGGATTTGCAGCAGGGGTGATGACCGCCGCCTCGGTGTTCAGCCTGCTGCTTCCCGCTATGGAAGAGGCGGAAGCCACCGGCGTACCGGGCTGGATTCCGGCGGCAGGCGGATTTCTGCTGGGAATGGGGTTTCTGCTTCTGCTGGATGTATTGCTGCCCCATCTGCATTTGGGCTCCAGTCAGCCGGAAGGACTGCATTCTTCCTTCCACCGCACCACGCTGCTGGTGTTTGCTGTAACACTCCACAACATCCCGGAGGGGATGGCGGTGGGACTGACCTTTGCCCTGGCCGCCCAGCACAGCGGGGAATGGTCGGATCTGTCCGCCGCTGCCGCTCTTGCTTTGGGGATCGGCATTCAGAATTTTCCGGAAGGGGCAGCTATTTCGCTGCCCCTGCGGCAGGAGGGAATGGGACGAAGAAAAGCCTTTCTCTGGGGCAGCATGTCCGGGGTGGTGGAACCGATTTTCGGCATCCTGGTGGTGCTGCTGGCCGCCTGGATTCAGCCGGCTATGCCCTGGCTGCTTTCCTTTGCGGCGGGAGCTATGCTGTATGTGGTTGTGGAGGAACTGATCCCGGAAGCCCATTTGGGCGAGCATTCCAATGCCGGCACCCTGGCCGTCATGGGGGGATTTCTTTTGATGATGGTGCTGGATGTAGCGTTGGGGTGAAACCTTTTGATTTCCCTTCGTGTGCGCTGAAATTAACCGTATGCGCAAAGATTCCGCCCATAGGCAGGCTTAAAATGATCTGATTGTTTTGGGGAAAATTGTCTGCACAATTTAAAATTCGGAAAGCCGAAGGCGATTAGGATTGCTTTCGGCTTTTTCTTTCTGCTTATTCCTGTAAAGTCAAAACACTTGATACATATTATAGTGAACTCAATCGTGTAAGAAAGGGCAATCGCTGTAAAGTCAACCCCCTTTTCGCCTTTTTTGCCTGATTTTAGTCATCAAATCGCCAAGAAAAAGCGTTTTGAAAATATCATGAATCCAATTAAAAGGTTTTTAAAAAGTTGTTTCGTCAAAATTACTGAATTTTTAGTTATTTCCGTACAACTTATTGCCGTATTCTTGACAATTGTTTGCTTGCGGAGTATACTATTTTACAAAGTGGGTTACATTCGCACCATTGATTGCAGTTGCGGAATTTATGTGCATTTTAAATAAGTGATCCGTTTTCGCATCTGTTTAAAAAGGAGTGATAATTCTGAAACAGAATGATTCATAAAAAGAGGCTGTAATAGCCGGAAAGGAGGACACCACTCAAGTTTTCATACGACCATTTTTCAAGAAATGACAAATGAGAGGTATGCAACAATGAACACACAAACACATTTGAAACACAAAGGAAAATGGCGAATAGGGGCCGTGGTCCTGGCGTTGCTGCTGGCCCTGTCCCTGGTCGTCGGATCGCTGCTTCAAAGCGTAAATACGGTAAGCGCCGAGAAGGTCAGCGATTCTTCCACCCGCCTGGAGTATCAAACCGCTTTGGGCGAAAACCAATCCACCCAGTACAACGGGCGCATCTGGACCGATAAGTCGGTGAGCAGTACCGACGTTGAGTTCACCGGCGACGTGAATGACGGAAATGGCTATACCGTTACCTTAGGGCAGGATGAGGACTTTCTCGTCACTTATTCGGCCTTAGCTACTTCTACCGCCATTTCCGGTCAGTCTCAGGCGCCGCTGGATGTGGTATTTGTCATTGATATCTCCGGCTCCATGAGCAACGATGACAGCTACATGGATAATGGCCAGAGACGCATTGAGGTTCTTGTGGATGCACTGAATGACTCCATTGAAACCTTAATGGCAATGAATGAGTATAACCGCATTGCCGTTGTTTCCTACAGCGATGGTGCCACAACCCTTTTGCCACTGGCGCATTATGAGAAAGCAACGGAACAAAATTGGTGGACCGGGCAGGAATATGAGGTGGATTATTTTTCTGTTGATGGCGCAGGGGATGATACAACATTAGGATATCGTGCGGTCAATACTTCCACCAATCGTGAAATCAACGACGATATTTCTGCTACCGGCGGCACCAACATTCATATGGGCATGGATACCGGTATGGATATCCTAACTTCTACAAATGAAACCACAGTGACCATCGGCGGTCAGACGATTTCCCGGATTCCGGCGTTGATTTTACTGTCTGACGGCAGCCCCACCTATTCCGGCGCCGATACCAGCGGACAAGGCTGGAACCAACGAACGGTTTCCTGGTGGGATCCCTCCGGACGGGCGGGAACCGGTTATTCTGCTGGTCAGGGGCGTGACTATGACCAGGGCGATGCCGCTTATGAAAAGTTTGCCATGAAGACTATTATGAATGCGTCTTACAATAAGCAGCTTGTGAATGAGCATTATGGCGTTACCGATTCCGCATCCGATTATGCCATGCGTGTTTACACCGTGGGGGTCGGAATTGAGGAATTAAGCGATAGTACCGATTATCATGCGGCCCAAATTGCCTTGGACCCTGCGGGGCATTTGAATGATAACAACACCATTGCAAATGCTATTCGCAATCAGTGGAACCGGTATTTGAACAATCAAACCGCCACACTGGATGGCTATACCTTCCAGCATCCGACTTCCGGCGACATTACCTCGGTGGCTTATAATGACGGCTATTATGGCGCTGAAAATGCTGCACAGGTAGCGGATATATTCGAAAGCATCGTCAATGAAATCTCCCTCAGCGCACCTCAGGTACCCACCCAGATCACCGATGGGGATGCGCACAACAGCGGCTATTTGACCTATACCGACCAAATCGGTGAATACATGGAGGTCAAAAGTGTAAAGTCCATCGTCTATGGCGGAAATGTGTTCTATAACACCGGTTCCACCACATCGGCGGATGGACTCACCACCACCTACCAATTTGCAACCCGGGATGGAAACACTTCCATCGACAGCGGCACCTACGGCAATATTAACGTCAGCTTGATTGAGGTAACCGTCACCAACAATGCCGACGGTACCCAGACGCTCACCGTAAATATGCCTGCTGCTGCGATCCCGGTTCGGGTCAACGAAATTCTTTTGGGAGAAAACGAACAGGGCGACGAGTATGTTGTTTCCAACACTTCCAATAACCTTTATCCCATCCGTGTCAACTATGCAGTTGGCCTGAGTGTGGATGAAACCACCCTGGAAGGCGTCAGCAGCGAATACCTGGCCGCCCATACACAAAACGGCCTGGTCAGCTTTTACAGCAACTATTACAGCGGCGAAAATGAAGGGCTGAACGGAACGGCGGGCGACGCTTACGTCACCTTCACTCCTTCCTCCACCAATCCCTTCTATTATATTCAGGAGGACACCCCGCTGTATCTGGATGAGGATCTGACAATTCCGGCCACCGGCCAAATCGTTCCCGATACTACCTATTATTCTTCATCGCCTTATTATCAGGGCACCACCATCATCCCGAATGTTGTGGCCCGGCGGGGCACTACTTTGGCGGGCAATACCACTGTTGTAAACGGCCAGTTGCACATTGCCGCCGGCACCCCTCGAATGGGCGGTAACTTCGACTTTGGCGACCGAAAGGATAGCAACTCCACCGATACGGCGGATTATGTCAATTATCCTGTGATCAACAATGAAACAGGTGAAATCACCACCTATCTGGGCAACAACGGTGTTTTGACCACCCAGGCTCCTGCCAGCCTGACCATCGCCAAGAATGTCACCACCGGCGAAGAACAGACAGCTCCGGACGCCGAATTCTCCTTCACCGTAACGGTGCCCGGCTTGATCAACCAGACTGTCACCGCAATCCACACCATCCCGGCGCAAACGCCCGGCGGACAGGCGACCACAGAAACCGTGCAGGTTTCCTTTGACCAAAGCGGCGTGGCCACCGTCACTTTGCAGGCCGGTGAATCCCTGGAGCTGCTGGCCATGCAGAACCAGAGCTACACCATTGTGGAAAACACCGGCTATACGGTCAACGGGGAAAGCAGAACCAACGGCTTCACCCTGACCGGCATCACCGGCGCCGATACCAATTCGGTGGCCGACCGTACCGCTTCCGGCATCGTGGGCGCAGCGGGCAGCGAGGATGAAGTAGTTACTTTCACCAACAACTACACCGCAACTCCCACAACCCTTTCCGGAAGCACCAACCTGAGGGTGACCAAAAACCTGGTTGGCCGTGACTGGTTGGAGGGCGATTCCTT
>CASDQY010000095.1 GCA_949282975.1 uncultured Oscillospiraceae bacterium
ATGGTCAAATGCCCCTTTTCGTTGACAGCCAAATCTTTTGATACAAACATCCTTCAACTTCCTTTCCTTTGTACTATACTCCTGTTTTGCTGAAAACCCGTTACCCTTCCTCTTCAAAGAGGGAGTCAATCAACCCCCGAAGGGCGTCCATTCCTTCTCCGGTTTGGGTGGAGGTAACCACCATTTGAATCTGGTCGGCGCAGGGCAGTTCCTGCTGCAAAGCCTCCAGGCGCTGCTTGCGCTGGGTGACGTTCAGCTTATCCGCCTTGGTCAGGGCCACCACAAAGGGGAACCCGTGGTCAATGAGCATGTTCACCATCTGTAAATCCTGCCTGGTGGGGGGATGGCGCAGATCAATGAGCTGTACTACCAGTTCTACCGGCCGGTCCGAGGTGAAATAGTGTTCCATCAGCTCGCTCCACCGGTCCTTTTCCGTTTTGGCAACTTTGGCATAGCCGTATCCCGGCAGATCCACAAAGTGCACCGGCCCAACCTGATAAAAGTTGATGGTCACCGTTTTTCCCGGCATGGAGCTCACCCGTGCCAGGTTCTTCCGGCCGAACAGTTTGTTCAGCAGGGAGGATTTTCCCACGTTGGAGCGCCCGGCAAATGCAATTTCCGGCACTTCACTGTGGGGAAGCTGACGGGCCAGACCGTAGCTTTTTAAATAGGCGGCTTGTTGATAGGGCAGTGGCATAAACGTCTCCTTTTACTGCTGGATCACAGCGCTTTCGGTGGGGGCGGGATTTTTTACCAGCACCACCGACGGATCCATGGAGCGGTGGTTCTCCGGCTTTTCCGGCAGGACCAGCGCATGTTCCAATACCTGGTCGATGGTTTCTATGGGCAGAAATTCCAGCCCTTTGCGCACCGACGGGTCCAGTTCCTCCAGATCCGGCAGGTTTTCCGCCGGGATCAATACGGTTTTAATCCCTGCCCGGTAAGCGGCGATGCTTTTTTCTTTCAGCCCGCCGATGGGAAGCACCCGGCCCCGCAGGGAGATTTCTCCCGTCATGGCCACAGTGCGGCGCACCGGGATCTTGGCCAGGGCGCTGACCAGGGCCGTGGTCATGGTGACTCCGGCGCTGGGGCCGTCCTTGGGGACAGCTCCCTCCGGCGCATGGATGTGAATGTCTTTGGTTTTGTAAAAATCCCTGGGGATGTGGTAGCGGTCGGCAATGCTTCGAACGTAGGTTACCGCCAGCTTGGCAGATTCGGTCATAATGGAGCCCAGGTTGCCGGTAATCTCCACCTTGCCGGTGCCCTCTACACAGCTGACCTCGATTTCCAGGGTTTCGCCGCCCACGCTGGTCCAGGCCAGGCCGGTTACCAGGCCCACCGGATCGGTTTTGGGCAGGGCGGATATCCGGTATTTTTTCGGCCCCAGATACTTTTCGATCAGCTTGCCGTTGACCGTCTTTTTGGAGAATTCCTCCCCCTCCGTGACCTTTTCCAAAGCAATTTTCCGGCAGATGTCCCCAATGCGGCGCTCCAGGGTCCGCACGCCGGCTTCCCGAGTGTACCGGTCGATGAGGGTGTATAATCCGGCGGGAGAAAAGGCGGCGTCTTTTGGGGTAAGGCCGTGTTTTTCCATCTGCTTTTTCACCAGGTATTCCCTGGCAATGTGGAATTTTTCTTCCCGGGTATAGCTGGAAAGCTCAATGACGTCCATCCGGTCCAGCAAAGGCGGGGAGACGGTGGACAGATCGTTGGCGGTGGTGATGAACAGTACCTTGCTCAGATCAAAAGGCAGTTCGATGTAATGATCCCGGAAGGAGTTGTTCTGCTCCCCGTCCAGCACTTCCAGCATGGCGGAAGCAGGGTCCCCCCGGAAATCGTTGGCCATTTTGTCGATTTCGTCCAACAGGATCAGGGGATTGTTTACCTTGGCCTGGGTCAGTGCGTTGATGATCCGGCCCGGCATGGCTCCCACATAGGTTTTCCGGTGGCCCCGGATGTCGCTTTCGTCTTTGACGCCCCCCAGGCTCAGGCGCACATACGTCCGCCCCATGGCCCGGGCAATGGACTTGCCGATGCTGGTTTTGCCCACGCCGGGAGGACCCACCAGGCAGAGAATCTGCCCCTGGGTCCCCGGCTTTAACTGCCGGACGGCCAGGCTTTCCAGAATCCGGTCCTTCACCTTTTCCAAGCCGTAGTGATCCTCGTTGAGGATCTTTTTGGCCTGCTTTAAATCCACATTGTCCTCGCTGGAAGCGTCCCAGGGCAGCTCCAGCACCGTTTCCAGATATCCCCGGATCACCCCTGCTTCCTGGCTCATGGCGGGCATTTTGCTCAGCTTGCCCCATTCTTTGAGCAGCTTTTCCCGGCTTTGCTCCGAGATGTTCTGGATGGCCTTGATCTGCTGGCCCAGTTCGTCCAGTTCTTCCTGGTCCCCATAGCCGTCTTCCCCCAGCTGCTGCTGGATGGCCTTCATCTGCTCCCGCAGGACATATTCCCGCTGGTTTCGGTCCAGATTTTCCCGGACGGTATCGAACAGGTCCTGCTCGATGACCATGACATTGGTTTCGTGGTCCAAAACAGCGGCCAGGCGCTGCAGACGCAGATAGTCGGTGTCTTGTTCCAGCAATTCCTGCTTTTGTTCATAGGAAAGCATGGTGTTCTGTCCGATCAGGCAGAAAAGCTGGTGGGGTTCCTGTTCCTCCATCACCCGAAGAAGCACATCTTCATTCATTTTGGGCACATTTTGGGCGTAGTCCTCGAACAGGGACTTCACCAGCCGAATGGCCGCTTCCATCCGATCCTCTTCCACCTCGCTTGGATGGATGGGGGCGGAGCGGTAGTTGGCCTGCAAAAAAGGCTCCGCCACTCGGACCTTCCCTAATTTGATTCGCTGAAGGCACTCCACCAGCACACGGGAGATGCCGTCCTGGGTTTTGAACATCTGCTTGATGTCCGCCAGTACGCCGTACTGGTACAAATCGTCTACGGTGGGGTTTTCGGTCATAATGTCCCGCTGGGTCACCAGCAGGATGCGCCGCCCGTGCTGCATGGCGCAGTCCAATGCAAGCAGGCTTTTTTCCCGCCCCACGTCAAAATGGGCCAGGGACCCTTCAAACATCACAATGCCCCGCATGGCCAAAACCGGAATCAGTCTTTGGCCGGGCTTGATCATTTCGCTCATACTGTAATTCCTTTCCCTTGAGGACACTGCCGCATCCTTCCCTCGGCAGATTATTGATTATTATACAAAAATACTCCATACAATGCAAGCCGCCGTCTCAGGCAAATTCCGGTTCTGCCGCCAAAAAACGGCGAAAAGGCCGCCGTGCCTTTCCAACTTTGGCAGCGGTTGATCAAACACCTTTATCATACCATGATTCTTGGTAAAACGTGTAAAATTCTTATGAATTTGGCCGCTCTTTGTGAAAAAGCAGAGGAAAGTTTACAAAAAGAAAGGATTTACCCATTGACACTTTCTTTTAAAAAGGCTATGATGAAGGTGGATTTTCAAATTCGACAATTTCAAATAACATATTTTTGATTTTTTAGGCAAAGTTTATAAAGATCACCCAACCGAAACAGGAGGACCGCCATGGAATTTCTGGAAGAGATCAAAGCCGCCGAAGAAACGGCGGCTCAGAAAAAACAGCAGGCACAGCAAAAAGCCCGGTCCATGGGAAGGCAGGCCCGGGAGGAAAGCCGACAGCAGGCCCTGCGCATCCGCTCTCAGGCCAAGCAGCAGGGGGATGCCATCCGGCAACAGGCGCAAAAAGAGGCTGACCTGCTGGCGCAATCCGCCCGGTTAAAGCAGCAGCAAGCCTGCCGCTCCCTGGCGGAACAGGCCGATGCCAATATGCCGAAGGGCGTGGGCCTGCTGATGGAGTTGCTGGAGCAGCAAGCCCAGGAATAGGAGGGATGCCCTTTGATTGCGGCAATGAACTATTTCACTCTGGTATGTATGAAAGAGGATAAAGAAGGGCTGCTGGACCGCTTGCAGTCCTCCGGCTTGGTGATGCTGGTGCAGTCCCCCCAGGCCCAGCCCGGGGCCTCTCCCACCGGCGAACAGGTGCAGCGGATGGAACGGCTGATGCAGCAGATCAAACCATATGCACCCAAACGGGGAATGCTCTCCGGGCTGCCGGAGGAATCGGTTCAGGCGTTAAAGCAGGTGGCCCCGGAAGATGTGCAGGCGGTTCAAACTATGGAGCAGCTTTTGGATACATTGGACCAATGCCGACGAAGGAAGGAAGAGCTGCTTCAGGAAACGGCTGCGCTGGCGCCCTGGAAGGGATTGGACCTGACCGAAAAGCAGCTCAAAGAGGGATTGGGATATACTACG
Source organism: uncultured Oscillospiraceae bacterium (assembly GCA_949282975.1). Classification (GTDB taxonomy): domain Bacteria; phylum Bacillota; class Clostridia; order Oscillospirales; family Ruminococcaceae; genus Egerieicola. Next base: position 4,301 of record CASDQY010000095.1, read on the forward strand.
TTTCGCTTGGGAATACTCCCCGCCGGTCAATGGGAGGAACTTTCCTCCCGGGAAGGACCGCTAGGGTATACTCAGATCAGCCGGCAGGGCAATCGCTGTTATCTGCTGGCGACGGCGGTGGATCCGGCGGATTTTTCCTCCCTGCCCGATGGCTGGGAGCCCGCCGCCGTTCCCTCCTATTCCGGCACTCCGGCCAAACATCTGGAACGGTTGGAACAGGAAACCGCTCGGATTTCAGCCCGGTTGGAGCAGCTGCAGCAAACCCTGACTTCTTTGGCGGCGGACGAGGTTCTTCCGGCCCGGCTCACCGAACAATACCGCTCGGTAAGCCAGCGGGAAAGCGCCCCCTGCTTTTCCACCCGGGAAACGGTGCTGCTGGAAGGATGGGTCCCCCAAAAGAAACGAAATCAACTGGAAAAGCTGTTAAATCAAACCGGCCTGCCCTATGGATTGGACTGCCGGGAGCCCCTGCCGGAAGAGGAGCCCCCCACACTGCTGGAAAATTCCAAGCTGGTGGGCCAGTTTGAAGGGATCACCAATATGTTCAGCGTCCCCAATTATCGGGAAGGGGATCCCAACGGCATTATGGCCCCCTGGTATTGGCTGATTTTCGGCATGATGATGGGGGATGTGGGTTACGGGCTTTTGATGGTGGTTGCCATTGTCCTGGTGAAGAAATTCGTAAAATTGGGGGAAGAAGGGGTTAAGCTGCTGAATGTCATGCTTTATTCCTCCATCACTACCATGCTTTGCGGTGTCATTTTCGGCAGCTACTTCGGCGAAACCTGGCATCCGCTGCTGTTTTCCCCTATGGAAGATCCGGTGAGCATGCTGCTGCTGACCCTGCTGGTGGGGGTGGCCCACATCTTTACCGGCCTGGGGGTGCAGATCTACCGCAGCATCCGTTCGGGAAAATGGCTGGACGCTTTGTTCGACCAGGTTTCCTGGATCTGTTTGATTACCGGGCTGGGGCTGGCGTTCTTCCCGGCCACCCAGATTCCGGGGGTTGTGCTGGCGGCCCTGGGCGGGCTGACCATCCTATTCACCGCCGGACGTCACCGCAAAGGTTTTCTCAGCAAGGCGGTGGGAGGCCTTTCCGGGTTGTACGGCATTACAAACTACCTCAGCGACATTCTCTCCTATTCCCGGATTCTGGCATTGAGCTTGGCCACCGGGGTGGTGGGCATGGTGATGAATATGCTGGCGGGGATGCTTCAGGGTTCTGTTTTAGGCTGGATCTTGTCCCTGCTGATTTATGCGGTGGGCCATGTGTTTAATCTGGCTTTGAGTTTGCTCAGCGCCTATGTCCATGACTGCCGACTGCAATATATTGAATTTTACGGGAAATTTTATGAAGGGGGCGGAACCCTGTTTCGGCCCTTTGCCATTGACCCCCATTATCTTCGATTAAAAAAGGACGGAGGAAACTGATATGACAGGACTGGCGATTGCTATTTTCGGAGCTGCTCTCTGCGCCGCTTTGGCGGGCTGCGGTTCCGCCATCGGTGTTATGGCCGCAGGGAAAGCTGCGGCAGGCGTCACTTCCCAAAAGCCGGAGCTGTTCGGCAAGCTGCTGGTGCTTCAGGCGCTGCCCGGCACTCAGGGCATCTATGGCTTTTTGACTGCCATTTTGATTATGGTGCGGCTGGGCCTGTTGGGCGGCAGCCCCCTGGAAATCACCGATACGGTGGGCTGGCAGTTCTTTTTCGCCGCCTTGCCCATGGGGCTTTGCGGACTGATCTCCGGCATTGCCCAGGGCAAAACCGCTGTGGCGGCCATTCACCTTACCGGCAAACAGCCGGATGCCGCCGGCAAGGGCATTACCATGACGGCGCTGGTGGAAACCTATGCCATTCTGGCCCTGCTGATCTCCATTTTGCTGGTGTTCGGCATAACGCTGTAAGATAAGCGAAGGAGCATTCAGATGGGTGTAGAAGGAATTTTAGAGAAGATTCGGCAAAAGTCGGAGCAGGAATGCCGGGAAATTTTGGAGCAGGCCCGGCAGCAGTCGGAAGCCCTGCGCCGGGAAGTTCTGGCCCAGGCGGAAAAGGAAGGGCAGGAAATTCTGGCCGCCGCTGAAACACAGGCGGAAGAATATAAGCGGGGCCGGGTTCAGCAGATTCGGCTGGAAGAAAGGATTGCTTTGCTCAATCAGAAAAAGAAGCTGCTGGCCCAGTTAAAGCAAAAAGGGCTGGAAGCATTTGAAAAACTGGAACCGGCCCGATGGCATTCCCTTTATTTTCGGCTGGTGGAGCAGCAGGCCATGGAGGGAAGGGTGACCGTTTGCTGCTCCCCGGATACGGCGAACACCTATTCCCTGCCGGAAAACTGCCGGGTTTGGGAGGTTCAGAGCAGGGGGAAAGCCACCTACCGGCTGGACACCGCAAAAGGGCCCAAACTGGGGATCTGGCTGGTGGGGGAAACATACGATGTGGATCTTTCTGCGCAAGCTTTGCTGGACCAGCTCTTTGAGCAGCAGGAGACCAAACTGGCGGACTGCCTGTTTGGGCAAAAGGCGGGGGCGACATGAAACAGGAACAGGTTTTTGGAGCAATCTCCTATGAATATGCCCTGGGCTGCATTCAGGCCAGTTCCCGACCACCGCTGAGCAAGGATCAATGGAACCGGTTTCAGGGGGCGGATTTTTCCCAGGCTATGCAGCTGCTCCGGGAATTGGGCTACCCTTCCGGCGAGGATTACCTTATGGTGTTGGAGCAGGATTGGGAGAAAACGGCGGACTTTATCCGGGAGATTTCTCCTCAGCCGGAACTGACCCAGTTGTTGTTTTTTGAGGAAGACGCCTCCAATCTCAAGCTGTACCGCAAGGCGGTGCTGGCGGGGCGTTCCATGGACGGGCTGTTGCTGCGCCGGGGGAGCATGGATCTCAGGCTGCTGCAGGTCTGCGCCGAAATCAACGAGTATTCCCCGCTGGGGGACGAACTGGAACACGCTCTTGCCCCTTTGCAGGATACGGAAGATCCCTGCCGGATCAGCTGTGTGATCGACAATGCTTTTTTTGCCCGGGCCAAAGCAAAAGCCAGGCAGGGAAGAAGCGCCTCTTTGGCACAGCTTTTGGAGCAGTACGGCCGGGGGCGCAACAGCCTTACCGCCTGGCGGCTGAATCAGCTGGGGCTGGACCGGAAGGACTATGCGTGGGCCTTTCTTCCCACTGAGGAACCGGCGCAGCCCCTTGACGAGACACTTTCCCCAAAGGAACTGTCGGAACAGGTAAACGCCGCCATGGATGGGGCGTTGGAACAGGCGGGCTGGGGCGACCCCATGGGGGTCATTGCCGGATACTTTTTTCAAAAGAAGCTGGAAAGCAAAACCCTGGGGCAGATGCTCTGTGAAAAGAAGATCGAGGGAGGAAAAGCAAAATGAATACGGCGATCACTGCCGCCGTGGGCCGGCAGGAATCCATGGCGCTGTTTCAGGCTGCCGGGATTTTTACCGTTGCGGCCCGGGATGCGGCGCAGGCTGGGCAGGCGGTTCGCAGTTTGGCGGAACAGGGCTGCCGGGTGATCTTTTTGGGGGAAAGCTTTGCCCCCGATTTGGAGGAGCTTTGCCGGGAATATCGCAATCAACCCTATCCGGTGATCCTCCCTGTCCCGGAACAGGGCATTCAGAGTGATTATCGCAGAAAAGCGGCCCAGGCCAATCTGGAAAAGGCGATCGGCGCCGGCTTATCGGAAGAAACGGAAGAGGGCGGTGCCGGATGGAACTGAAAAAAATCGGACAAATTGACAAAGTAGCAGGGCCGCTGATTGTGGCCAAGGGGCTGCCCGGCCTTTCCATGCACGAAGTGGTGCGGGTGGGAAACCAGCGGCTGATTGGTGAAGTGATTGAACTGCGGGGCGATCGTGCCTCGGTGCAGGTTTATGAAGACACCCAGGGGGTGGGCCCGGGGGAACCGGTAGAACCCACCGGGGAACCCTTATCGGTGGAACTGGCCCCCGGGTTGATCGAAAGCATTTTTGACGGCATCCAGCGCCCCCTGACCGGACTGTACCAGCGGGACGGGGATCGGATCCTGCGGGGAGCGGAAATCCCCAAACTGGACCGAAACAAGCAGTGGGATTTTCTCCCTGCCGCCCAGGTGGGGCAATCCCTTCAGGCAGGGGATGTGCTGGGCACCGTGCAGGAAACCCCGGCGGTGGTTCAGAAAATTATGGTGCCTTACGGCGTTTGCGGCAGGCTGGAATGGCTGTATCAGGGAAAAGCGGCCATTACCGATGTCATCGCCAGGATCCGCACGCCGGACGGGAATTTGCGGGAACTTTCCATGCTGCAAAAATGGCCGGTGCGGCAGCGCCGTCCTTATGGGCAAAAGCTGCTGCCCAAAGAACCCATGGTAACGGGGCAGCGGGTGATTGATACCCTCTTTCCCATTGCCAAGGGCGGCATCGCCTGTGTGCCGGGGCCCTTTGGCTCCGGGAAAACGGTGGTGCAGCATCAGCTGGCCAAATGGGCGGATGCGGATCTGATCGTCTATATCGGCTGTGGGGAACGGGGCAACGAAATGACCGATGTGCTCCAGGAATTTCCTCAGCTTCACGACCCCCGCACCGGCCTGCCCCTGATGAAGCGGACGGTGCTCATCGCCAATACCTCCGACATGCCGGTGGCGGCCCGGGAGGCTTCCATCTATACCGGCATTACCATCGCAGAATATTTTCGGGATATGGGTTACCGGGTGGCGGTGATTGCCGATTCCACCTCCCGCTGGGCGGAGGCCCTTCGGGAAATGTCGGGGCGGTTGGAAGAAATGCCCGGGGAAGAAGGATATCCGGCCTATCTCTCTACCCGGCTGGCCGAGTATTACGAACGGGCAGGCAGTGTGATTTGCCTGGGGCAGGACAAGCGTCAGGGCGCTATCACCGCCATCGGCGCCGTGTCTCCCCCCGGCGGGGACACCAGCGAGCCGGTAAGCCAGGCCACCCTGCGCATTGTGAAGGTGTTTTGGGGCCTGAGCGCCGATCTGGCGTATCAGCGGCATTTTCCTGCCATTGACTGGCTGAAAAGCTATTCCCTTTATGAGGACCGGCTGGGGGAATATTTCGATGCCCGGGTGTCGGAGCGTTGGAGAAGGCAGGTGTCCCAGGCCAGGGCGTTGCTTCAGCGGGAAGCCGAGCTGAACGAGATTGTCCGGCTGGTGGGATTTGATGCCCTGGGGAAGCGGGAACAGTTGATTCTGGAAACGGCCCGAATGATCCGGGAGGATTTCCTGCAACAGGATGCGTTCCGGGAAGTAGACCGTTACACTTCGCCCCAAAAGCAGGCGCAGATGCTTCAGGTGATCCTCACCTGGTACCGGCAGGGCTTGGCCTGCCTGCAAAAACGGGAGCTTTGGAATGCCCTCCACCAGCAGCAGCTTCTTACCGCCATTGCCGGGATGAAGTACCGCCCGGAGGATGCATGGGAGGAAGAATTTCCTGTTTTGCTCCATCAGTTGGAAGCCCTGATTCAGGATGAGGAGGAAGAATCATGAAGCGTGATTATAAAATCATCCGGGAGATTGTGGGCCCCCTGATGCTGGTGGATCAGGTGGAAGGGGTCACCTATGACGAATTGGTGGAGGTGCGCTCCAAGGACGGCTCTCTGCGATTGGGTCGGGTGCTGGAAGCCCAGGGAGATACCGCCCTGGTGCAGCTTTTTGCCGGCACCCAGGGCCTGGAACTGACCGGCACCAAAGCCCGGTTTTTGGGCCGCGGTTTGGAGCTTACGGTGTCCCCCGATATTTTGGGCCGGGTGTTTGACGGCCTGGGCCGCCCCATCGACGGCGGCGGCGCCCTGATTTCCGATACCCATCTGAACATCAACGGCGCTCCCCTCAATCCCGCCGCCCGGGACTATCCCGCAGAATTTATTCAAACCGGAATTTCCGCCATCGACGGGCTGAATACCCTGGTTCGGGGGCAGAAGCTGCCCATCTTTTCCGGCTCCGGCCTGCCCCATGC
>CASDQY010000096.1 GCA_949282975.1 uncultured Oscillospiraceae bacterium
ATCTGTGAATTCTGCTACCTTTTTATGGTACAAAATCAAAGCGGAAAAGCGCATTTTTTTGTACGATTGTCCAAAAACCATACTTCTGGTTGTAGTGTCTCCCATCAAAATCACGATTTTCAGGAAAAATTTGGTGAATCAATCATTATTCGAGTTTTCTTGTTTTGATGCCGTTTTTTCTTCTTTTACATTTTGAGCAGAATCACCGGCTTGTTTTGCTGCTTTTGTCCGGCTGCTTCGAAAACCGGCTAACGGCGCAGCATCCATGGTTTTTTGCACCTGTTCGTTGGAAACATGGGTGTAAATTTGCGTGGTGCTTAGACTGCTGTGACCTAAAATTTCCTGTAATACCCGAATATCGGCATCGCTGTAGCGGTACATCAAAGTGGCTGCGGTGTGACGCAGTTTATGAACCGTATAACCTTTCTGATCTAAACCGGCTTTTTTCAGCGCCTGTTCCACGATCCGTTCCACCTGCCGGTTGCAGATACGGTTGCCTTGGGAGGATAAAAACAAAGCCTGCTTATCGAAATGCTTGGCCTGCTGGGCAATCTGGCTGCGCTGCGGCAGGTACTGTTCAATGGCATCCAGGCAGGCGGCATTGAGATAAACCACACGTTCTTTGTTTCCTTTGCCACGCAGCAGCACGGTGGATTCTTCCGGATGATCTCGGCTGATCTTCAAATCAGAGAGATTTAAACCAACCAATTCGCTGAGCCGCATGCCGCAATTTAAAAATAACACAATCATGCAGAGATCCCGCAGCGGATACTTTCCGGAAACGCCTTGCAGAAGCTCCAAACTTTCATCTAATTGAAGGTATTTTGGCAGCGCTTTTTTGGGGCTGGGAAGCTCCAGTTTTTCTGTGGGATTGGTCTGAATCAGCTGCTGGTTGGATAAGTACTTATAAAAAGTACGCAGACAGGAGGTTTTTCGGGACCTGGCGGCAGGGCTGTTGCTGCGTTGGCTTGCCGTATAGTGAAGAAATTCATAAAGATCGGAAACGCCGGCTTTACGGATGAGATCCAGCGAAACGGATTCAATGGAAATATCCGCAAATGCAGTGGACGAATCCACAACGTTGAAATGCAGCAGCAAAAAACGAAAATAGGTTTTCAAGTCCTGGGCATATGCTGCCACTGTTTTTGGCGAACGTCCACGGACTGTCTCCATATAAAACAAAAAATCTCTGGCAAACTGCGGATATTCTTGATAAGCGGCCGCCATGTAAAATCCCGTCCTTTCTCATGATTTGCTTCCCTAAATGTCGCTAAATATTTATTTAGCGACTTTGCTAAATTTATTTTACTCTCCTCCCCTGGAATTGTCAAGGCTTTTTCTATGTCTCATTCTACAAGCTTAGGTTTTATCACTGCGTTGCAGCGCACCTTCGGACACTCCTATCTTAATAATTTTTAGTAAAATCAAAATAATTCCTTTCATCGGTAAGCCGCAGCGGTGAAATTCAAAGAATATTCATTTTCTTGCAAAAAAGTATTGACATTTTTCTCCGAATCGGTAAAATGTGTCTTGTAACGAACGACGGCGTTCGGGTGAAGCCACCACCTGGACGCCGTCGTTCGTTATTATTTTTTTGAGGAAATGGGGTATAAATTATGGACTTTGGAAGCAATGCATTTATTATCATTTGCGCTGCTCTCGTGTTTTTAATGACACCGGGTCTAGCATTTTTCTATGGCGGTTTGACCCGCCGGAAAAATGTAATCAACACTATGGCGGCATGCGGTGCAATCATGGGGGTTACAGTGGTCTTGTGGATTTTGGTAGGTTTCTCTCTATCCTTTGGTGCGGATCACGGCGGAATCATCGGCGGATTTGAATACATCTGTATGAACGGACTGGATTTCAATGAAGTTTTGGATTACGCCCCCAGCCTTTCTTCTCTGACCTTCGTTGTGTTCCAGATGATGTTTGCCATGATCACGGCGGCCATCTTGACGGGTTCCGTAGCAGGCCGGATGAAGTTTAAGGCGCTGTTCTTCTTCATCATTCTCTGGTCCTTTGCGGTGTACTATCCTCTGGCTCACATGGTTTGGGGCGCCGACGGTTTCCTGGCCAGCATTGGTTCTGTGGACTTTGCAGGCGGCAACGTGGTACACATCAGCTCCGGTGTTTCCGGTCTGGTTCTGGCTATCCTGCTGGGCAGACGCCGTGGTGTGGAACACGCTCCTTACCGTCCCCACAATGTGCCCTACGTTTTCTTGGGCGCCGGCCTGCTGTGGTTCGGTTGGTTCGGATTCAACGCCGGTTCCGCTCTGGAAGCCAATGGCCTGGCGGCTCACGCTTTCACCACCACTGCGGTTGCTTCCGCTTCCGCTATGCTGGTCTGGATGCTGCTTGACGTGATCAAAACCGGCAAACCCACCCTGGTTGGTATTTCCACCGGTTTGGTGGCAGGCTTGGTTGCCATTACTCCCGGCGCCGGTTATGTTCCGGTCTGGTCCGCCTTCATCATCGGCGCAGTGGTCAGCCCCTTGTGCTACTTCGGCATCAGCCTGCTGAAGAAGAAACTGAAGATCGACGATGCTCTGGATGCTTTCGGCTGCCACGGCATTGGCGGTATCTGGGGCGGCATTGCCACCGGCTTATTTGCCCGCAGCGACATCAACTCCGTAGCTCAGTGGAACGGCCTGGTGTTCGGCGATGTAAACCTGTTCCTGGCTCAGTTGGCCGGCATCGGCATCTCCATTGCAATTGCCGTGGTCGGCACCCTGGTCTGCGCAGGCATCGTCCGGATCTTCACCAAGCTTCGTGTGGAACCCAAAGAAGAATTGGTTGGCCTGGACACCACTCAGCATGGTGAAAACGCATATCCGTCCTTCAATGGTCTGGACTAAGTAAGGAGGTAACCTATTATGATGTACAAGGTGGAAGCAATCGTTCGGGAAGAGAAACTGGAAGACATCAAGGCTGCCTTGGGTAATATCGAAGTCAATGGCGTGACTGTATCCCAGGTAATGGGATTCGGCGTGCAGCGTGGCTATCACTCCATTGTCCGTGGTCAGGAAGTGGATGTAATGATGCAGCCTAAGATCAAGTTTGAGATCGTTGTTTCTTCCGAAGAATGGAAGGACAAAACCGTAAAAGCCATCCTGGAAGAAGCCAAAACCGGTGAGATCGGTGACGGCAAGATCTTTGTGTATGAGATCAAGGAAGCAATTAAGGTTCGCACCGGTGAAACCGGTTACGATGCCCTTCAGTCCTCTGTCTGAACGGTAAAACAGCAAAAGTAAACAGCACCTCTGCCGTTGTGGTTCATTGCGGCAGAGGTGCTTGCTTTTTATTTGGAGGTACGGCGGTTGGCTCTGGCCGGAGATTCTATCCCCTGCCCTTCTTCTTTGCAGTCTTTCCAAACGTCACGCCCGGCATTGACGTTGACAATGCTCAGATTTGTGGGCCTGGCCAATAAGGTGCCCAGCGCCAGGACCACAAAGGATCCCACTAAACTCAATACAAAAATCTGTTTCCCGCTCATAAAATTTCAAACTTCCTCCTTTCGGAATAACGATCGACTTCATAACGATCGACTTCGCCAATCATTATTTCATGGATTTCCAAATGGGTTTCCACTGGGTTTCGCCATCAGGCGAAATGCCGCCTTTGCTTTTTGGCGGCAAAGTGGGAACCGTAATGATTGGCTTTGCCAATCATTATACCATACTTCCTTTTTTAATGACAACGGGAAACCGGTCGATTCCCATCAGCAGTTTGCTGCTGCCGATCTTTGTGTTTTTATCAATAATACAGAATTCCAGCACTGCGTTTTCTCCCACCAGGGAATCCTTCATGACAACGGAATTTTTTATGGTGGCCCCCTTCTCTACGGTGACTCCTTGAAATAAAATGCTGTTAAACACGTTCCCTTGAATTTTGCAGCCGTCCGCAATTAAACTGTTGCTTACCGTGCAATCAGGATGATAGAATACCGGCACCCCCGGACGAATACTGGTATATACCGGCCAGTCGGAACGGAAGATCTGACGCTGCACTTCCGTCGTAAGGAAATCCATGCTGCACCCTAGATATTCCTGGATGGAATCTACCATTGCAGCATATCCCTTTAATTCAAAAAGCTGGCAGTGAAGGGAATGATATTGTTCCGCCAACACATTCCGTTCAAAACTGATGGTGCAGTCGGCATGGGCCTGCTCCGTCAGGCGGATCAGCAAATCCCGTTTCAGCAGATAGGTATTTAATCCGGTAAACCCCTCCCCTTCCGAAAAACAGTTGATCAGCACCTGGGTAACCAGTCCATTGCGGTCTGCCTCCAAAACCAGGTTTTGATGGTGGGGACTGTTTTTTCGAAGGGAACCTTTGTGCGCAAGAATCGTAATATCGGCCTTTGTGGTAAGATGACATTCCAGCATATGCCGGTAGTCCAGACTGTAAACCAGATTGCTATCGCTGAGCAGTACATATTCTGCTTCACTGTGCTTGAGATACCGCAATGCTCCGTAAAGGGCTTCCATCTTTCCCCGGTAAATAATGGCGTTGTTGCTGCCGAACGGGGGCAGCACCGTGAGGTTTCTTCCTTTCACGCCATATCCCCAGGCCTGTCCGGTGCCCAGGTGCTCCAAAAGCGATTGGTAGTTTTGCCGGGTGATCACCCCCACTTCCTCCACCTGGGAATTGGCCAGATTGGACAGCACAAAATCAATAATGCGGTACTGTCCCAGTATGGGCAGAGAACCTAGCGTTCGGCTGCGTGTGAGTTCCTGCAAATTTTCGTCGTAACCATTGGAAAAAAGCAGAGCAGTCAGCTCCATGGTTTCTTTCATCCTTTCCTAATTCATCCTTGGGAATAAGCGGGATACCCCTTTCCCTGCTGGGCGGCCGGATGACTGAGCACAACCGCCCCCGAGCGGATGACATTCACTTTATCGTTGTAAAACGCATCTCCGATCCGGCATCCGGAAGATACTGTAACATCCTGCCCCAAGATACTGTGAAACACCTGAGCACCGGCCTGTACCACACAGCCCGGCATGAGAATGCTGTCCCCTACCACAGCATCTTCCCCCACTGTGACACCGGGAAAGAGAATGCTGTTTCGCACGCATCCGCAAACCGAGCAACCTTCTGCAACCAAAGAATTTTGCAGATAGTTGCTGGGATACAAATATTGGGGCGGCCGAGGCGTTTGGGTGTTGGTAAAAAGCTTGTCCTGAAATTCCGCCACAGACAAGCCGCTTTGGGGAGAAAGCAGGTCCATCTGCCCCTGCCACAAGCTTTCCACACCGGTAACCGCCCTCCAATACCCATGAAAGGGACAGCCAAACACCCTGCTTTCTTTGTTTTGCAGCAACGACGAAAGAAAATCGGCATAGAAATCCGCTGTTTTATCCGGATTGCTTTGAAGCAGATATCTTCGCAGCAGCTTCCAATCGATCACCGCAGCGCCCATGGCTTTCCAATTTGTTTTTTCGCCGGCCTGTCCCACTGCGGTGATTCTTCCCTGTTCCCCCATGGTTACAGAGGGACATTGGGGCATGCGGCCTTCGGCGGAAACCACCCCCAGTGTAACTTCCGCCCGATTCTTTTGGTGGAAGGCCAAAAGCCCACGATAGTCCATGAAATAGATCCGCTCTGCTTGCAAGAGCAGCACCGAGTGAGGATGATAATGCTCTAAAAAGGGGATGTTTTCCCGAATGGCCTCCAGGGTGCTTCGGCAGCTTCGATCTTGATTTGGCTGCGCCATGGAGGGCAGAATCTCCAGCTTGGCTCCCAGACGATCAAACCCCCAACTGGCGCCGGTTCCGATGTACTCATGAAAAGGAGATGGATTCCACTGGGTCAGAATCCCCACTATGTCAAGTTCAGAGCGGCAGCAGTTGGAAAGGACAAAGTCGATTAAACGATACTTTCCCCCATAGTGCACCATGGCCTGGATAAAATCACGGCTCAGCAAACCAAGGCCGCCTTGATGAGAAATGTCGATCAGGGCGACGCAATCTTTTTTTCGCATCAATTTGATTTCACCTTTCCTTCCCCTAAGAGTGTCTGGTACACTATATGCACGGGATACCTGTTTTAGAACAAAAAAAGATTGACACAATTCGAGCGTCAAGGTACAATGATAAAAACTTTCCCGTTACAATTTTTTGCAAGGAGCACTCCCCTATGAATACCCTGCAGCCTTATTCCTCAAGCTATCAGATGGCGATGTTGGACGAATTGGCCCTATCGGTTTGCCAAAGCCCCCAGAGCGTGGTGGACCGGGAAGAAAACCGATATGCTGATGTGATTTCCAAAATCGCTGATTATATCCATACCCATAACATCAGTTTGCTGCTGATTGCCGGCCCCTCTGCTTCCGGAAAGACCACCACCTCCAAGCGGCTGGAAACTGCTTTGCAGCATCGTTCTCATCGGGTGTATCGCATTTCTCTGGATAATTTTTACCGGGAAAGAGATACCCTCCCCCTTTGGGAGGACGGCAGCCCGAATTTTGAAACTCCGGACAGCCTGGACATCCCCTATTATCAGACGAAGATGCAGCAGCTCTTCCATCAGGGGGAACAGGAATTTTCAGTGTTTGATTTTAAAACCAACACTCGTGGTCACGAAACCTTTTCGGTAAAATACGATGCCAATACCTGCTTGATCTTAGAAGGGATTCATGCATTAAATCCCAAATTGATGCCTGATAACAGCTTTTCTGCCCTCAGAGTCTATATCAGTCCCCACACCCAGTTTTTATATCATGATACGATTTTGCTGACGGCTCGGCAGCTTCGCTTGACCCGGCGAATTTTGCGGGATACCGCCATTCGAGGGGCAACACCGGAGCAGACCTTGAAAATGTGGAATCAGGTGCTGCGTGGCGAGCGGGAATACCTTCACCCGTTTCGCAATATGGCTGACGTGCATATCAACACCACCCATTTATACGAGCCTTTTCTCTATGCCGGCCCCTTTTTGCGGCTGATGAAAAAAAGAGACCGAAATTGGGAGGAATTTCCCAAAGTTCAGTCTCTTATCCAGGGGTATGAACAAATTGCTCAAATGGGAAGCTTAACTGATATTCCGGATACTTCCCTGATCGGCGAGTTCTATCACCCCTTGTTATTAAAATAATCAAAAACAGCGGCGCTTTTCGGTTTTCAGACCGGAAAGCGCCGTTATGCATTAAAGAGATTTATTTTCGGAATCGGAAGACGGTTCGTTGGGAACCGAAGCTTCGGTCAAATTGTTGGTTTGGACTGCCTTCTTTTTCTTGCGCCGCCATACGATCATCCATCCGGTTGCTGCGCCGATGACTGCAACACCGGCTATACCAAGTACCCAAATCCAAACATAGTTATCCTCTTGGGGTGTTTCCTCGGCCTCAATGGCCGCCGCTTCACTGCTGAAAAGAACTGAAACCACATAAGGGGATGCATCCTTTTTCAGGGCGGCCAGCGCTAAAATAGCCATTTGTGTGCTGTCCAGCTGGGCCGTGGAAGCTCCTTCCGTTTCAGAAAAACCGCCGCTGGTGCATAAAAACTGCTGTAAGCCATGAAACAGGGTCTGGCCGTTTTGTGTAAAACGGGGCGCACGCAGGTCAACATCCAGGGCGCAAAGAGCGATGATGGTTTGCGCTGTTGCCTGGCAGGAAGGCGTGTCATTTTCCAAAACAGCGCCGTCTTCCCCCTGCTGCTGTGAAAGAAATTGCAGGCCGTGCTGCAAAGCAGCAGCAACTTCCGAATCTTTGGACTGATAGCCCGCCAATGTGGTTAAGGCCAATGCCGTGAAGTAGCTGTCGGAAGCTTCTCCGTCGGCCGGAGCAAAGCCGCCGTCCTCCTGCTGATAGGTCAATAAGCTTTGGCACAGATCGCTTCGGGTAAAGCTGGATTCAGACGGGATGGTATATTGATTGCTGTCCAATGCCAGCAGGCAGTAGCAAAGTTCCTCGAAGGTCAGAGCGTTCAGATCCGGCAGATCATATAGGGATGTAATTAAGTTTTCGCCCTGAAAATTAGCGGCGCTGTATCCGCAAAATGTTAAATTCAATATGTCATAAGCCTGCTGCAATTTATCTTCTTCGGAAAAGTTTTTGCTGGAAAGCCGGTCCGTCAAACCGGTCACCTGCGCTATCGATATGCTTTTTCCGGCAGAACTCAGGGCTAAAAAGTACAAACCGCTCTGCTGCGCATCCGTCCGAGATAAGTAGGAGCAGGTTTGATTCAACAGGCTTTCCAATTCCTCGTCCCAATAGGGGGAAAGCTGCGGCTCCTGCGCTTCGTCGGCTTGGGAGGAGACAGAAGAAGAATTAGAAGAATCGCTGCTTCTGTTTCCGGCCACAGAAGCGGCAGGTCGAGAAGAAGT
>CASDQY010000097.1 GCA_949282975.1 uncultured Oscillospiraceae bacterium
CCCCCATTGTGCAATATTCCCCACTGCTGCCTCCCGTAGGAGTCTGGGCCGTGTCTCAGTCCCAATGTGGCCGTTCAACCTCTCAGTCCGGCTACCAATCGTCGCCTTGGTGGGCCATTACCTCACCAACTAGCTAATTGGACGCGAGGCCATCTTCCAGCGGATTGCTCCTTTCTTACAAATCTCATGCGAAATCTGCAAGCTATGCGGTATTAGCGTTCGTTTCCAAACGTTATCCCCCTCTGGAAGGCAGGTTCCTCACGCGTTACTCACCCGTCCGCCACTAAACCAAAAAGAAATCATTCCGAAGAAATCTTCCTTATCAGTTCCGTTCGACTTGCATGTGTTAGGCGTGCCGCCAGCGTTCGTCCTGAGCCAGGATCAAACTCTTAATTTAATGGTATTAAAACGAGTTATTTACTCGATCTAACCTGAATCAAGAACCTAGCTTCGTCTACTGACTGTCGTTCTTACTGTTTGTATCGTTCACCTGAAAAATTAACAGAGTCAATTCTTCTGCGTACTTTACCTTTCCATTGTTTAATTTTCAAGATCCATTCCCGCTCCCCTCTCTCGAGGACAGCTTATTTATTATATCACAGCGCTTCGCTCTTGTCAAGCACTTTTTTGAAGTTTTTTTCAAAACCCCGCTTGGCTTTCCGCCTCGCCGTGACAACGTAGGCTATCTTATCATGTTCTTTCGCCGTTGTCAACCCTCTTTTGGAAAGTTGTCTAATTTTTCATTCTTTTTTCCAACCTTCCGCAAAAACAGAAAAATTAGTCGAGTCCGGGTGTATTTGCGCAACGGAAAACCCGCCTTGTTTTGGCGGGTTTTTTCGCAAAATTCATTTCTTCTGTTTTACAGCCAGGAGGACCGCAGCACGGACACCGCTTTTTCCAACTGGTCATCGCCATCCACACTGCCCATTGTGGCCTGTTGGTCCCGGCCCAAATCCACTTCGTAGTCCGGGATAAGACCTGCGCCGTCAAAATTATCGCTGGCCGGCGGATCAAAATACGCCGTAGTCAGTTGAACCGCACTGCCGTCGTCTAACGGATAAAGGGTTTGCAGCACGCCTTTGCCATAGGTGGTGTTCCCCACCAAATCGCCCTTATCATAATCCCGAATGGCGGCGGCAAATAACTCCGCCATGCTGGCCGTGTTCTCATTCACCAGCACTGCCATGGGAAGATCAATCTGGCTGGCGTCAGAGGTCGCCAAAATCTGCCGCTGGCCGTCTGCGCTGCGGGAATATCCCAAAACGCCTTCCGGCAAAAGCTGGTCCAAACACTGGGTGCAGCTGTTGGTATCGCCCCCTGCATTGTTTCGGACATCAATTACCAGCCCCCGCACTTCCTGTGCCTGCAGATCGTTTAACGCATCGTTGAGCTGGGAGGGGGTATCCTCCTCAAAGCTGCTGATCCGCAGATAGCCGATATCCCCATCCACCACCTGATACGTTACCGAGGATTGGGAATACTGACGCCGGGTAATCTCCACGGTGGCATCGCTGCCGTCCCGGCGATAGGTTAAGCTTACTGTGGTGCCCTTTTCCCCAATCAGCGCATCCGAAACCTGGCTCAAATCCAGATCCCGCACCGATACGCCGTCAACCTCCACAATCAAATCGCCCTGGCGCAGGCCGGCGGATTCTGCGGGGGAATCCTGATAAACCTGTACCACCGCCGCATAGTCCCCCGACGTATCCTCTTGCAGGGAGACCCCAATGCCCACGGCGTCGCCGCTCTGCTGATCCAACAGCTTTTGGTACTGGCTGCTGGTATAATACACGGCATAAGGATCCCCAATGCCGGAAACCACGCCCTGGCCGATGGCGTTGAGCAGGGTTTCGCCATCCACATCATAAAGGGAATTGTCACTGACCACTTCGTCGATCTTCTGGATCTTCTGGTACATCTGCTCCTGCTGCTCCACATTGCTGATCTTCCGGTTAAAGGTATCCCGAGAGACCAGCATGGTGACGCACACCGCCACGGCTGCTGCGATAATCACAAAGGCCAAAGCGGCTCCCAGAGAAATTTTTCGGTTCATAACGACGTCTCCTTTTCGCTTCTTTTCCAAAAAAGGCGCACCCTTCCTCGCCGAAGGAAGAAGGGTGCTCCTGCTGTCTGAAAATTAGAAGTAATTCATAGGATCAACGGTTGTGCTGGAGGAAACACCCATCCGGATCTCAAAGTGCAGGTGGTTGCCGGTAGAATTGCCGGTGCTGCCCACCGCCGCAATTACCTGGCCCTGCTGTACGCTGTCGCCCACCGAGACATACCGGGCGGAACAATGGGCGTACATGGTATAAGTACCGTCCTCGTGCTGGATCATCACCACATTGCCGTAGCCGCCGAAGCCGGAACCGGAATAGCCCATCATGGAAACCACCACCACGCCGGAACGAGAGGCGTAGATGGAGGTGCCCGCAGGGGCCGCAATGTCGATACCACGGTGCATGCTTCCCCAGCGATAGCCGTAATAAGAGGAAATATAACCGGCAGCGCAAGGCCAGAGATAAGAACCGTTATCCGGCTGGATTGTGCCGGGATCTACCTGGCTGGAATTGGCCCGGGCGATCTCTTCAATCTGAGCATTGTTGGCATCAATTTCCGCCTGATACTGGGCCACATCGGAAAGCAGGGAATCCTGGCTGCTTTGCAGGCCCGCTTCCACAGATTCCGACTGGCTTTGCAGCCCGTCCAGTTCCGCAATCTTGGCATCCTGTTCCGCTTTCAGCGATTCCACCTCTGCCTGGTTGGCCTCCAGGGAATCCCGGGTGGACTCCACCTCCGCCATATCGGCGTTGATCTGGTTTTCCAAAGCCAGCAGCTCATCCAAAATGGCCTGATCGCTGGATGCCAGGCTGTCTACATACTGGCTGCGGGTAAGAAAGTCCGCATAGGATTCCGCCCCCAGCAGCAATTCCAGGGTCGAGGTGTTGCCCTCCAGATAAAGGGCGAGCATCCGCTGGTGGAACAGGTCTTTCACCTCTTCCCGCCGGGCCTGGGACTGCTGAAGCTGCATATTCAAAGAATCAATCCGGTCGTTCTGCTCCTGGATCTGTACTTCCAGGCCGTCAATCTGCTGCTGATACAGGGTTACCTGCTGCTGCACAGCATCAATCTGGCTCTGCAGGTCGTCCTGCACCGCCTGTTGGGCGTCAATTTCTTCCTGCAGGGCATTGATCTGCTGCTGCGCTTCCTGGCGCTGGGCTTCCAGTTCCTGGTTTCGCTGCTGCAGATCGCTGGTCTGATCCGCCTGTACCGGCGTGGACTGGGGAGCGCTCATCCAAAGTCCTCCCAGGCAGAGACTGAGCGCCAGCAGCAAGGCCAGCAGCCGCATCCCCAAGCGCTTTCGTTTCAGGGTATCCATGCTATTCTTTCCTCCCAAATTTCAAACATCCAATGATTGGTACAACCTTAAAAATACTTCATGGGATCCACCGCAGTGCCGGAAGAACTCCCCATTTTGAAAGACGTTACACCTTGATGTGCTTGCGTATGCTGATTAAGCTTCCCACCACGCCCAACAGAACGCTGGCCGCCAGGAAGAAGAGGGCCAACCCCCAGGCAATGTTTTCGTAAGGAATCATCTGGCCGAAAAGCTGCTGCACCCATCCGTCGGCAATGGAGTTGGAACCGGCGGAAAGCAGATAACAGTATCCGGCGCTGACCAGCCCAAAGGAGATGGCTGCCGAGAGAATGCCCAGGCAGATGCCCTCCACAATAAAGGGAAAGCGGATGAAGGCGTTGGTGGCCCCAACGTACTTCATGATGTTGATCTCCTTGCGGCGGCTGTAGATGCTGGCCCGAATGGTGTTGGTGATAATCACCAGGCTTACCACCACCAGCGCCGCCACAATGGCCCAGCCCACCACGTTGATGACCTGCCGCAAGGTGGTCATGGTGGAGGCCACCTGGGTGGAAGCTTGAATGGAATACACTTCGTCCAACTGATAGAGCTGGTCAATGGTTTGCTGAAGCTGGGACAGGTCGCTGACCGTAACAATAAAGGAATCCGGCAGGTTATTGTCTTCGCCGTAAATGTAATCGTCGTCAAACAGGGAAGCGTAATCCTCTCCCACCTGATCCCGCAGAGAAAGCACCCCTTCCTCTTTGGAGCGGTAGGTGATGGAGGCGATATTGCCCACCGCCTGGATTTCGCTCTGCACCTGGGCTACATAATTTTCCCGGTTTGCCTCGGCTTCTTCAGCGGTTACGCCGTTGGTGGTCACCTGGTAATCCGAAGGATCGTAGCCTTCCGGGAAGCCGAAGTACAGGCCGCTGTTGTCGTCGTAACCGTCCTGATTTTCGTCTACAAAGTTGAAGTAGTAGTCGGTGTTGTCGTCGTAACCGTCATGGTCGGCGTCGGTAAAGACGCCGTATTGCGAAACAAAGGTATCGTCCTCTTCTCCGTAATTGATGCCGTCCACATAACCCCAGGCGCTGGCAGATTCCCCGGTATCCCCGGGAATCACGATGGTAGCGGTGGAAGAAGAGCCGGAGGTCGTGGAATCACTTGCCGGAACTTCGTCTTCGTCATAGATAAAGACCACCATTTCGTTCTGGTCTTCCACATAACCCACCATGCTGTTGATGTTGCCGGTAAGGAGCACCGCACAGCCCACAATAATCAAGCAGGCACAAAGCACGCCCACACTGGCCAGGGTCATCATGCGGTTGGCCCAAAGGTTATAAAGTCCCTGCTTGAGCAGGTATCTGAAACTATTCGCCCTCATGCTGACCTCCCAAGACAAAATCATCGAACACAATCTGCCCATGATCTACCCGCAGGGTGCGGCCGCCGAACTGGCGCACCAGTTCATGCTGATGGGTAACCATCAGGATGGTGGTGCCGCACTTATTGATCTCCTGCAAAAGCTGCACAATTTCATAACTCAGGGCAGGATCCACATTGCCGGTGGGTTCGTCCGCAATGATCAACGGCGGGTCATTGACCAGCGCACGAGCCAAAGCCACCCGCTGCTGTTCACCGCCGGAAATCTCATGGGGATATCGCTTGGCTTTGTCGGAAAGTTCCATCAAATCCAAAATGTAGGGGACCCGGGTTCGGATATACCGGGAAGAGGTATTGGTCACCCGCAGGGCAAAAGCCACATTGTCAAATACATTTAAGGTGGGGATCAACCGGAAATCCTGGAACACCACCCCTAAGGTGCGGCGAAATTCCGGGATCTTGCTGTTTTTGATCTTCCCCAGATCATACCCGTTGACCAGCACAGTGCCTTTGGTGGCCACCTTCTCCCGGAGCAGCAGCTTGATGATCGAGCTTTTGCCGGCGCCGGAAGCGCCCACGATAAACACAAACTCTCCCTGCTTTACCGTAAAGCTGATATGGTTGAGGGCCACTGTGTCCTCATCGTATTTCAACGAAACGTCCTTTAATTCAATCATGGAGTCAGTCCTTTATTTTTTGCTAGGGTAGGCCGCTTAGTTCTGACTGCCTCCGGAAGGCGCATTGGCCTCGGCGCTGGAATCCAGATACTTGCGCACCATCAAAGCGATCTTGAAGATGATGGCGTGATCAAATTCCCGCAGATCCAGCCCGGTCAGTTTTTTGATCTTTTCCAGACGGTACACCAGGGTGTTCCGGTGGACAAACAGCTTCCGGGAAGTTTCGGAGACATTCAGATTGTTTTCAAAAAAGCGGCGGATGGTAAACAATGTTTCATGATCCAGGCTTTCGATGCCGCCCTGGTGGAACACTTCCTTAAGGAAGGTCTCGCAAAGGGTCACCGGCAGCTGATAGATCAGGCGGGCGATGCCCAAATTGTCGTAGCGGACAATGGTTTCTTCGTTGTCGAACACCTTGCCCACTTCCAGGGCAACCTGCGCCTCTTTGAAGGACACCGCCAGTTCCTTCACCCCGGTGACCGCCGTACCGATGCCCACCACAGCTTTGGTGTAAAATTCGCCGCTGAGGGTATCGGCAATGGAGCGGGCCAGTTTTTCCAGATCCTTGCTGTCAATGCCCGGCTTGATTTCTTTGATGAGAACGATGTCGTTTTCGCCGATGGAAAAGACAAAGTCCTTCTGTTTATCCGGGAACAGATTCTGCACCACATCATAGGTGGACACATCGCCGTTGCCGCTGACCCGGATCAAAAAGGCCACACGGGTTGCGTCTGCGTTAAAGTGCAGCTCCCGGGCTTTGATATAAATATCGCCGGGGAGGATGTTGTCCAGCACCACGTTCTTCACAAAGTTATTGCGATCGTATTTTTCGTCGTAATACTGCTTGATGGAGGACAGGGAGATGGCCAAAAGTTGAGCATACTTGGAAGCGCTTTCGTCGGTCCCTTCTACAAACACGGCGTAATCCGGCTTGATATGGGGGCCGAAAGGCTTATAGGTATAGCCGTCCCGGATAAAGGTGTCGTGGGAATCACTCAGATCCAGGGCAATGAACTCGTTGGTCAACCCCACTTTGGATAAGTCGCTGCACGCAATGATGGCCGCCGTCTCATCCACAACGCCGATGACTCGATTGATGACATCACGCATCTGGTGAACGACTCCCTGAAATAAACGATTCGACATCTTCATTCTCCTTTGCTGACAAAGTGATAGGTATACAGTATTATTTTACCGAAAATCCCGTGTTTTTGCAACAGGTTTGCCGAATCTTTTTGCGAATTTTTGGACAGTATTCCTCAGCAGGGCAGTTTATTACAAATTGTCCTGAAACTATGACAAATTGTAACACACTACAGCCCTCTGTTTGTGAAAAAATTTTGAATCTTTGGCATCAAAGCAGAATCCGGTCAAAAAAGCAAAGACAGCGGAGAAAATTACCCGCTGTTCCAACTTGTCAAAAAAGGATTTTGCAATTTCCTTCGCTGCTTTTTGTGCAGCCCCTCACCGGACTGTCTGCAATCGGCCCCCGACAATAGGGAAGAATGGAAAAAGGAATGCCGGGACAAAGGCTTCCCCCTGGGGGGGAAGCTGTCGCCGCAGGCGGCTGATGAGGGGAAAAAGGGGAGTTTTTCACCGGCACAAACCATGACATACAGCAAAAAACTGTCTGCTCTATTTCCCTGAGATGAAATCGCTTCATCCATGCCGTCACCTCATCCGTCAAGGCTGCGCCTTTTCAGCAGATGCGGCCGTGTCGCATCGCCCCTACAAGGGGAAGCCTGGCTGGATTGGGTTACAGAAAAGCAAAACAGAGGGTTTCTGAACCTCTGCCAGTTTATCGAAAAAGTCTTTTCGATAAACTGAAAGACAGCGGAGGAAATTCTCCACTGTCTTTGAAATCACAAATCACAAGAAGCTCAGGCGGTGAAGCCGGACTCCACCAGGTTTACCAAGGCATCCACGGCTTCCTTCTCGTCGGTGCCGTCGGCAATGATCCGGATCTGATGCTGTCCCAGAATTCCCAGACTGAGAACCCCCAACAGGCTTTTTGCGTTCACCCGGCGTTCATCCCGCTCCACCCAAATGGAGGATTGGTATTCGTTGGCACGCTGAATGAAGAAGGTGGCGGGGCGGGCGTGAAGACCCACCTTATTTTTGACGATTACATCTCTTACATACATGACGATCTTCGCTCCTTGCTTCTCGTTGCTTTTTGTTGGATTTGGGGCTGCATTCGCCGCTGAGCAGCAAAAAAATGCTCATTTTGCGCCTAACAACACTTATATTATAATCGTCATGAAAATTCCAGTCAATCCCTGAAAAACCAGTTTGGATTAAATGATAGATTGGGTTTTTAAAAGGGGCCGGTTCTTATGAAAATTCCACAAAGTCTTTCAACGCCGCTTTCGGAAACTAACAAAACCATCAAAATTCAGAGGATTCGCTCTGATTTTCCGGCTCCTTCCGCCTTTTTTTCCGCTTTTTTTCCGGCGCAGGGGGATGGGCTTCCATCCAGGCCTGATACAGGTCCGGCCGCTTGCGCTGGGTCTGTTTTAAGCTCTCCTGAAGCTTCCAGGCCTCAATGTTGGCATGATGCCCGGAAAGGAGGACCTCCGGCACCTCCCGGCCGTCCCACACCCGGGGATGGGTGTACTGCGGATGCTCCAGCAGCCCGTCATAGTGGCTTTCCCGGGCGAAGCATTCCTCCTGGGGCAGCACACCCGGCAGCATCCGTGCCACAGCGTCGGTGACGGCCAAAGCCGGCAGCTCCCCGCCGGTGAGGACAAAATCCCCCAGGGAAATTTCTTCGTCCACAATCTTGTCCAGGATTCGCTGGTCCACCCCTTCATAGTGACCGCAAAGGAGAAAGAGCCGGGGCCGTTGACTGAGTTCCACGGCTTTTTTCTGGGTGAAGGGCGTCCCCTGGGGGGAAAGATAAATCACCCAGGGCTTTTCCCGGGCCATGGCTTCCACCGCCTGATAACACCGCCAGATGGGATCCGGCTGCATCACCATGCCTTTGCCGATCCCATAGGAATAGTCGTCCACCCGGTTGTGCTTGTCCAGGGTATAATCCCGGATGTTGTGGCAGTGAACCTCCAAACAGTTTGCCTTTCTGGCTCTGCCCAGGATCGACTCGCTTAAATATGCCTCGCACATTTCCGGAAAAAGGGTGGCAATATCAATCCGCATCAGTCAAACAGTCCTTCCAAAGGGATAATGAGGATTTTTCCCTGCTCCGGGTCTACCTGTTTTACTACCTGGGGGATGGCGGGCGCCAACAGCAGCCGCCCGTCCGGAGCTTTAATGTGGTAAATATCCGAGGCCCCGGTGTTGGTGACATCCACCAGCACCCCGTATTCCTGTTCCGGGTGATCTGCATCCGCCACCGTGCAGCCCAGCAGATCCTGGATAAAATACTGCCCCGGCTCCAGCACCAGATCCCGGCGGTCCAGATACAGCATCTGTCCCCGCAGCTTTTGAGCGTCCTCCAACGAATTTACCCCGTCCAATTTCAGAATCACTACGTTTTTATGCACCCGGCCCTGCTGCAATCCAATGGGGCGTTTCCCTTGGGGATCCAGATAGAGCATGGACAGGTGGCAGAGAATCCCCGGATCGTCGCAATAGCTCTGCGCCCGGACTTCCCCCATCACTCCGTGGGTGGAGACAATTTTTGCCGCCTCCAGATAAGGTTTGATCATCCTTGATCCTCCTTGCATTTGCCATTCCAATACAGAAGGGGACTGCAGCGCAGCCCCCTCACAGTCCAAATCAATCAATTTCCACGGCAATCCGCTGGTCGGTGCGGCTGGCTCCGGCACGCATCACAACACGGATGGCTTTTGCAATCCGTCCCTGCTTGCCGATAATCCGGCCCATATCCTCCGGCGCAACGTGAAGGTGGTAAACCACAACGCCTTCTTCATCCGGCTGGTCCACCTCAACCTGCACTGCGTCCTTGTTTTCCACCAGGCCCCGTGCAATGGTTTCCAATAATTCTTTCACAAACAATCTCCTCTCCAAGATGTTCGGGAGCATTGCTTATTACAGCACGTTGTGTTCCTTAAACAGCTTCTTCACGGTTTCAGTGGGCTGAGCGCCGTTGGCGATCCACTTCTTGGTCTTTTCAGCATCCACGCTGATTACCTTGGGATTCTTGGTGGGATCATAGTAGCCCAGCTCTTCAATGAACCGGCCATCCCGGGGATAGCGGGAATCCGCCACTACAAACCGATAAAAGGGTGCCTTCTTAGCGCCCATCCGGCGCATTCTGATTTTTACTGCCATGTTGCATTTCCTCCTGTTCGCCTATTGCGAAAAATAAAATATATCAATCAAGAACGGGGCCGGCAGCAAATTCTGCCGTATTCCTTCTCAATTTACGACTTAATTCCCATGCCGCCTAAATTGCCCATATTCCGGAGCATGGCCCGGCGGCTCATTTTACCTTTTTTCCCCTTGCCGGAGAACTGTTTCATCACCTTCTGCATCTGTTCAAACTGCCGCAGAAGCTTATTCACATCCTCCACCTTCTGGCCGCTGCCCGCAGCAATCCGGCGCTTTCGGGAAGGATTGATGAGTTTGGGGTTTTCCCGCTCCTGCGGGGTCATGGAACGGATCAGCGCCTCGACATGAAGAAGCTGTTTGTCGTCGATGTCCTCTTCCTTAATCTTATCCCCGCCGGGAAGCATGCCGATGATCTGCCGCAAAGAGCCCATCTGCTTAATTTGCTGCATCTGGGCCAGAAGATCCTCCATATTAAAGGTGTTCTCCTTCAGGCGACGCATCATTTTGTCCGCTTCCTTCTGATCCACGGCGGTTTGTGCCTTTTCGATCAGGGTGAGCACATCCCCCATCCCCAGGATACGGCTGGCCATCCGGTCGGGATGGAAGGGTTCCAGATCGTCCAACTTTTCGCCGGTGCCCGCAAACTTAATGGGCCGCCCGGTGACCGCCAGCACGCTCAGGGCCGCACCGCCACGGGTATCGCCGTCCAGCTTGGTGAGCACCACACCGGTGATATCCAGCTGTTCGTGGAAGCTTTTTGCCACATTCACTGCATCCTGACCGGTCATGGCGTCCACCACCAGCAGGGTTTCGTGGATCTCCAGGTTCTCCTTCAGCCCTTTCAGCTCCGCCATCAACTGTTCGTCAATGTGCAGCCGTCCGGCGGTATCCAGAATGACCAGATCGTTGCCATGGTCTTTGGCGTGGGCAATGGCCTGTTTTGCAATCTCCAGCGGCGGGCACTGGCCCAGCTCGAATACCGGGACCTCCGCCTGGGCTCCCACCACCTTTAACTGCTCAATGGCGGCGGGGCGGTAGATATCGCAGGCCACCAGCAGCGGCCGGTGCCCCTGGCTTTTAAAATACTTTGCCAGCTTGGCGGAATGGGTGGTTTTACCGCTGCCCTGCAGGCCCACCATCATCACAACACAAGGGGGATGGGCAGGGAACTGAATCCTGGCGTTTTCGCTGCCCATGAGGCGGATCAGTTCTTCGTGGACAATTTTAATGACCTGTTGCGCCGGGGTCAGGCTTTCCAGTACTTCGGCACCCACCGCCCGTTCGCTGACGGATTTCACAAAGTCTTTCACCACTTTGTAGTTCACGTCCGCTTCCAGCAGCGCCAAACGGACTTCTCGCATGGCGACTTTGATATCCTCTTCGTTGAGCTTACCTTTGCCCCTCAGCCGTTTGAATACGGCGTTGAGCTTTTCGGATAATCCTTCAAAAGCCATGGGAGAACCTCCTTACTCCTGGATGTGCTGCCCGGAAAGTTCTATGATTTGCCGGGCGTCCTGCAACAGCTGCGCCGAATATTTATATTCGTCGCTGATGTGATAGATATTTTCCGCCAGCCGCCGAATCCGCAGCATATCTTCCTGCAGCTTTTGCTGGCCTTTCAGCAGGCCCAGCTTTTCTTCCAGCTCATAGAGGAATTCTTCCCCCCGCTTAATGCTGTCCCGCACGCCTTGGCGAGTGATTTGCTGGTGAGCGGCGATCTCTCCCAAAGATAAATCCTGGTTATAATAAAGATCAATCACATCCCGTTGCTTTTCGGTGAGCAGTTCGCCGTAAATATCCAATAGGACAGCCACTTCAACATTCTTTTCCAAACGCTCACCTTCTTCGCAATGCTGTAAAGCCAGCGGCTTTACAAGTAGCCATTATACCCAATCAAACCCGGCTTGTCAAGAGGGCAGTCCGGCTTTTTGGGGAAATTCTGCTTCCTTTCGGAAAAACAGGCAAAAAGAACCTCCGCCGCAGCGGAGGTTCTGAAAATGCATTCAATGAAAAACATCAGTTGGTAATGGTGGTTTCGGTTTCCTTGTCGAAAATGTGGATGTTGTTCATATCGAAAGCAACCTTCACATTGTCGCCGGGTTTCGCAGTAGAACGAGCAGAAACACGGGCAGTCAGGTTGACGCCTTCCACATTCAGGTACAGGTAGGTTTCGGCGCCCATCATTTCGGTTACTTCCACGTTGGCGTCCACAATGCCGGTGGAAACGCTGGAGAGGAACATCTCTTCGTCGTGGATGTGTTCCGGACGAACACCCAAAATAACTTCTTTGCCCACAGCAGCCTTTACGCCGTCGTTGATCTTGCTTTCCGGCAGAGTCAAGCTATACTTGCCATCGCAGATGTCCAGGCAGTATTTGCCGCTCTTCTGGGAAACCACAGCGTCCAGGAAGTTCATCTGGGGAGATCCGATGAAGCCTGCTACGAACACATTGCAGGGATAGCTGTACAGATTCTGGGGAGTATCCACCTGCTGAATGAAGCCGTCCTTCATAACCACGATCCGGGTGCCCATGGTCATAGCTTCGGTCTGGTCGTGGGTTACGTAAATGAAGGTGGTACCCAGTTTCTGGTGCAGCTTGGAGATCTCGGTTCTCATCTGTGCACGGAGTTTTGCGTCCAAGTTGGACAGAGGTTCGTCCAGCAGGAACACTTTGGGTTCACGAACGATAGCACGGCCCAGAGCAACACGCTGGCTCTGACCGCCGGACAAAGCCTTGGGCTTCCGGTCCAGCAGGTGGGAGATGTCCAGGATACGGGCAGCTTCTTCCACTCTCTGCTTGATTTCCGCTTTGGGAACCTTCCGCAGTTTCAGACCAAACGCCATGTTGTCGTATACGGTCATGTGGGGATACAGAGCATAGTTCTGGAACACCATTGCGATGTCTCTGTCTTTGGGGGATACGTCGTTCACCAATTTTCCGTCAATGTACAGCTCGCCTTCCGAAATCTCTTCCAGACCGGCAATCATCCGCAGAGTGGTGGACTTACCGCAGCCGGAAGGACCGACCAGAATGATGAATTCCTTGTCTTCGATTTCCAGGTTGAAGTCGCTGACCGCTACCACGTTGCCTGCATACTTTTTGTAGATGCCTCTCAGAGATAATCCTGCCATACCTTTGGCCTCCTAAACTTTAATTTTCATGCTTTTTTCTCGTCGTTCAAGCACAAGAAACATGAGAACGTTGTATCATTATAATACCAAATTCCGGAGAAAATAAACAGTATCTTTTTAACTAAAGTTTCAAAAACAAAATTGTAGAATCCAACCAATTCTTTTCCGCCTCAAACCGTTTCTTAGGCCCGTGGTGTAGAAGTTGTCAAAATTTCCTGCAATTCTTTGTGCAATATTTCCCTACACTCTCCCGGCTTCAAATCCGGGTCCAGGTTCAATTTTCCCAGCCGGATCCGCTTGAGTTCCAGCACCCGGCTGCCGCAGGCCGCCGCCATCCGGCGGATCTGATGGTACTTTCCTTCCCGCAAAACAATCTCTACCCAGGCGTTTTCCCCCTGCTCCAGCAGCCGAATGGCGGCGGGCAGGCATTGATACCCGTCTTTCAGCACACAGCCGGATTCAAACCGCCGCTTCATCTCAGCGGTAAATTGCCCGGCCAAAAGGGCCTGATACGTCTTTTCGATGTGATGTTTGGGGGAAAGCATTCGATGGGCAAAATCGCCGTCGTCGGTGAGCAGCACAAAGCCGGTGGTGTCCTTGTCCAGCCGTCCGGCAGGGAACAGCCCCGGCCGCTGAAACGATTCCGGAACCAGATCCAGCACCGTTTTTTCCCGGCTGTCCCGGGTGGCGCTGACCACCCCTTTTGGCTTGTTTAACATCAGGTAAAGATGCTGCTGCCACGCCAGTGCTTCCCCGTCCAGACACACCACATCCCGCCCCGGAAGGATCTTTTCGCCCCCCTTGGCGGGGCGGCCGTTCAGAGTAATCCGTTTTCGCCGCAGGGCATCCTTCACCTGGCTGCGGCTGAGTTTTGCCGCCTGGGCACAGTATTTTTCCAGCCGCAGCTCCATCTGCTTCTCCTCCAAATTTTACGATTCGTAATATTGCATCAAAATTTTATTATTTGTATTGTATCGACTTGTTTCGAATTCTTTCCATTTTGCCCGGTTTGCCGCAACCGTATTCGGCAAACCAATGTCCGCTATACACAAATTGTCATATCCAAGCAAAACAATCCTATTTGTATTATTCCGGCATCACCAGACCGGTGAGGAAGCCATCTAACCGCACAGAACAGAGATCGCCGCCGATCAGCACCCCTTCACAGCAGAGCAGATGGACCAACACCCCTTCCTCCTGATCCGGGTAATTCAACACCGTAAAACAGCTGCGGTCCACCGTGATTCCCTGATAGGAAGAAAGATCGAACCCCGCCTGCTTTTGCAGTTCGTTGTACTGGGTGTAGATTTCATCAAAGGGCTGCGGAATGGTTACAGTATCCTGCACCAAACTGTCCGGGTCCACCTCAATCCCCTGTTGGGCCAACCAATCCACCATCTCGGTGACCGTGGTAAGCCGCACCGGCTCCGGGGCAGCGGCCTCCTCCGCCGGGGCCTGACAGCCTCCCAACAGGGCGATCAGCAGCCCGATCACCGCCGCCGCCAACAATAGAATCACTGCCACCCGTTTCCAGGTGGCCTTCACTGCGCAGACAAACATCCGGCTCACTCCTCGTTTTTTTCCATAGGTATGAGCCTTTGGCCGGGGATATGTCAGCTTTGCCCCGGATTCTTTTCCATCTCTTTTTTATGCTGGCTGCGCCAACGATCCATGTTAATCACCGGTTTCAGGTTGAAGTTCCGGTAAGCGCCTTTACGATAGGAATAGTGGTTTTTGTCCCCATCGGTGGTAAGCAGGCCTTTGGGGGTCATCCGGTAGATATTCCGCTGGATGACCAATCCGCCCCGGTTCAGGTATTCCGTTTCCAAAAAATCGTAGATGGTGCCGGGGGATAGGATACCGTTAAAATTCAGCACATCCAGCCCCATCTTACCCAGGATATCCAACGCCAGCATGGCGCAGTTGGTGGTAAAAACAAAATAATGCTTATACTTGCTCTTGCTGAATTTATACATCTTGGTTTGGGTGCAGACGCTCAACCGGCTGGGATAATCGGTGAAATCCTCCAAATTGGCTTTGGGGTCCAGCTCCAAAGCCTGCTGATACGGGGGATACCAGCGATAGGTATTGGCCATAATCTCTTTCAATCGCTTGCGCACCAATTCCTTTTGCTCTTCGGTGAGCCGCAGGCCGAAGCCGAAAATGGTGGTGTGGGCATAGCCGGAGGTAAAGGGAATATACTCCTCCTTTTTGGAGACGATCAGCACCCCCGGCGCAATCCCCAGGTGCTGGGCGGCTTCGTCGTAACTGCCAAAAGCATACATGGTGCCTTCAAAACAGATATCGCAATGGCCAATGGCGTTGCCGCCTCCGTCCGCCACATGGATGAACACCTCCAGAGCAGGCTCCCCTTCCTCCCGGGGCGGGATCTCTTCCTTAAGCTGGTCAAAGGTCTGCTCCCGGGCCAGATAGCGGTTTACCCGACACTGAACGGTAAAGGGAAGCAGCGCTTCGATCACCGTGGGCAGGGGAAAGCGGATTCGCCGGCTTACCTTCTGCCGCACTTTGCCGGGAACCAGCTCGTGAATGGCCTGAATCAATTGAAAACCGCCCAGAATCAGCAGATAGATGGCCAGGATGGTAAACACCGTGGAGATATGATCCCAGGGCGCAATCAACAAAGTGACCCCCAGGCACAGAAACACCAGGCACTGGAAGGCAGACAGCAAAAAGCCCGCCTTCTCTTCCTGCCAAAGCAGCACAGCGTCAATGGCCTTGATGATCCCAATCACCAAAAGGTACAGCCCAAACAGGATCACTACAATGGTCATGGGGATGACGGTATTGAAGATGATCAGTATCCCAAAGGGGATACACAAAAACATACCCAACAGTTCAAACCATCGCCGGCCCTGATGCAGAAACCAGCCCACAATTCCCAGTACGCCGATTACCACCAGCGCCGCACCCAGTAAATAGGCGGCGGACAGCACCAGCAAATCCCGGATCACCAGCAGCAAAACACCCACAGCGATTAAAACCAGGCTTACCAGCAGCTGACCCAGATGATTTGCTGCCCGCAGCACCGTTGTTCGTTTCAATCCATTGCCCTCCGTTTCTAAAAGTTCCAGCTCTTTCATCCTTCTGTGATCACTATGTATCTATCAGGAAAATTATACAAGATTACGCCCCAACTGTAAAGGATACGGCAGGAAAATTCATCTTTTCGCAAAAAAGTGTTGACAAACTCTTTGGCCGGTGGTATACTGAACAATGTTCTGAAAAGGACCATATAAAGTGTGCGCCAGTAGCTCAGTTGGATAGAGTGTTTGGCTACGAACCAAAAGGTCGGGGGTTCGAATCCCTTCTGGCGTACCAAAAGCACGGCATGGAATATCATGCCGTGCTTTTCTTTTTTGCTTTTTACCTGATTGAACTTCATGGAAAGGAGCCATTTCCCCCAATACTTGCCACAGCTCAAAATAAATCATGCAAAAGGCTTTCGCCTTTTCGGGCAATCCTTTTTGGCGTTTTGCCGGTAAACACCTGCCGTACAAAGCCCGATACAGCAAATTCCCCGCCTTCTTCTCAGGCGGGGAATCTTTCTATTCCTTTACGTAATGCACCATGGTGTAACTGTAATCGTAATACTCCATCTCAATGGGGATCACTTCCAGCTGGGTTACTCCTTCCAGTTCCTTTACCGTTTCGTTCAACTGGCTTTCTTCCTGGAACACCCAAATATCCCCGGTATACTCCTCCAGGGCCGATGCAATCTCTTCGGTGCTGTGGGTCATATGGACATGACGGCCCAGCGCCAGAAAGGCATTGTCAATGTTCCAATCTCATTCGTTGTAATAGTATAGTTCCAATTCCGGGAATTTCACCGAGATGAAAGCGCCGACGCTGTTATCCATCAGCAGCACATCCCCATCGTCCATGGCATCCCCCAGCTGTTCCTCCACAACCCAGGAGGAGGAATCGTAGTTGATCCGGTAAGCGGGCACCGCCCAGTATACCGTCACCGCCAAAAACACCACAGCGGTAAGGATTTTCGGCAGGATGCGCTGTATTCCCCCTAAAAGATAGGCGAAGAAAAAGACAATCAGCCCGTAAAACACCATGTTGTAGCGCACATAGTAAATCGGCCGGAACTCAGACACCACCAGCGTCACCGCAATAATGGCAAAACATACCGCCAGAGCCAGAACCGCCGGTTTGCCTTCCTTGGGATTTTTCCGCATCCGCAAAACCAGCAGCACCAAAAAGAAAATCCAGATGATCCCCGCCAGGATGGCCAAATAGAGCCAGGTGTTGCCCGGCAGCTCCGTGGCATTGGCCTTTTCCGCTTCGGCCCCCAGGAAAAAGAAATCCAGCGTATTGATTAACACAGAAGGATAGTAGATCCGAATCCAATCTGCGCCCCCTTCGTTGATCTGCCTTAACAGCACCCGGGCGCCCGGCAGATAGGCCAGAATTTGAATGCCGCCAAACAACAGCCACCGCAAAATCGAAGTCCGATTTTTCATGACATAAATCAGCAAAAACAGATTGAGCACCGCTGCGGCAAAGACGGCAAAATGATGGGTATAGGCGCCGGCCACAGAAAATATCGCAAACAAGATCCAGTTTTTCTTCCAGCGCTCATCTCCGCCATAGGCAATCCGGTAAGCATAAATGGCGGCCAGGGTCACAAAGAAGGGCGCCCAGGTGTACATCCGAATCTGCCAGGCATACTTGAACATCACAGGCATGGCAAAGCAGAAAAAGGAAAACCAAAAACCCACTTTGGCGTCAAAATCCCGCCGTATGTGGCTAAACCCCAGTACCGCCAATGCCACGCCGCCTGCTACCGAAAACAGCCGCATCACCACAATGTTGTTGCCGAACACCATGGTCACCAACTTCAGCAGGATGTAGTACAGGTGGGGATGGACATCGTAGGAAGCAATGGAACACAGGGTAATCAAATCATGGTTCATCAATCCCACGGTGTAACTTTCGTCAAACCAGATGGCGGGATAAAAAGCCCCGAAAACCAGAAAAGCGGTCCCCAGCACAAGCAGAACGATGTGGGCAATGGTCAGCCTGGCATCGCTTTGCTCTTTCCTGCAACACTTCACAAAAACACTCCTCCTGCCGGGAAAACAGATTTCCCATTTCCCCGGCAGCAAAACATCCTGCCATCAATGCGGCATCCCGGGGAATTTTTCTTTTCGATCATTTACCTCGATCTTGTTTTCACCTTATCATGATTCCGAAACACAATCAAGAATCCCTAAGAAAACTTCATGATTCTTAGGAAACCTTTAAGAATTGTTCTGTGTTCCATTTTCAAACAGCAGGACGACCGGTATATTAACTTTTTCAAGCATAAAAATAAAAACTGTAGTGAATCCAGGATTCACTACAGTCTGGTGCCGGAGACCGGGATCGAACCGGCACGGGCATCACTGCCCACGGGATTTTAAGTCCCGGGCGTCTGCCAATTCCGCCACTCCGGCAACAGGTATATTATACCCGTTGGCGTCCGGCTTGTCAATGTTTCCAAAGGCAAAAAATTCGCCCCTCCAAAAGGAGGGGCGAACCCAAACTCAAAGATTGAATTTGTCCGGTGCGGCTTTTAGTCCGCCGGATAGGTCAGCGTTCCGTTGACCACCTGAGCCAGATACATCACATCCAGCAGGTTGACAAGCGTATCGTTGTTCACATCAGGATCGCTGATTTCGCCGGTGTAGCTACCCACCACATACTGGGCCAGAGTCATGACGTCAAGAACGTTGAGCACGCCGTCGCCATTCTTATCGCCCAGAACCGTATTGGCCTCGATCAGGGAGTTCAGCACACTCAGCAAGGCATCGGCCTGATCTTCGGTAATCACCGTCAGATCTACGGCGCCGGCAGTTGCCATAGCAACCACTTCGCTCAGCAGAGCCTGATTGTCGGTGAGCTGCGTGTCATCCCAACCGCTGACCATGTCGCTGGCTTCGGCCACAGTTGCCTGTACTTCTGCCAGCTTGTCGCCGGTGATGGGGGTGATTACAGCTTCGGTTTCGTCGTAAACGATCTCGGTGTCGTTGACAATGTAATCTACCTGAGCCGCATTGAGGGCATCATTATAGAATTCCACATTGGCAATGCTGACGCTGGGGATAGCGTCCCAAGCGTTGACGCCCAGGTACACTTCGGTGCCTTCGCCATAAGCAGTGGGCACATTGCCAGTTCCTACCAGGTTGCCGTTGACGTACAGATAACCGGTGCCGTTGTCAAACACAGCAGTGACGGTTGCAAATTCGTCCAGAGCCATGCCCGCATTGCTGGACACCAAATCCATCCACTGGTTGCCAGCTTGATCACGGCTCCAGATCATAGGTACATCAGTGATGGAAGTCTTCCAGCCCTGTCCAATGCTGCTCCAGTACTGATCCAAAGTATCGTTGGCAATCAGCATGGTTGCGGAATTGGTGGACAATGCGGCGTAGGAAACGTCAAAGCTCATGGTAAAGGTGCTGTCGGTTACCGGGATGTCCAGCTTCAATCCATAACCCAAAGTGGGGCTGAACTGAACAGCCTGCGTGCCTTCTTCCGGACCAGCAGTGAAGGTAGCTTCTGTTGCGGTAACCGGTTCAGCGGGCGTGGTGTCGGTTCCAACGTAAACCTTGTTGCCGGTCAGTTCCGCTGCAGCAGCATCGCCGGTGGTGGCATCCAAGGTGCCGTCAAAGGTGTATTCCACGTCCGCCACCGGAGTTGTCGGCGGTGCGTATACGGTCAAACCGTTGATAGCGCTGGTGAGGGCGTTGTTAGCGTTCATCACATCGGCATTGGTGGCATCCGGATTTTCATACACTGTCACCGCCGCATTCAAAGCGCTGATCAAGGTATCCCAGCTGGACTGGGTGTAGCCTTCGCCGTTGTACAGAGAAGCCTCGGTAATGTTGGTGGCCAGGCTGCTCTTATCTACGGTTTCGGGTTCTTCAATGCTGCCGGTGGTGGCCAGATAGCCGACCTCAGCATCGGTGAGCTGACGCTGATAGACCTGGATGTAATCGCAGGTGAAAGCGGAGGTGCCCCAGCTGCCGGGTGCCGCTGCGCCCAGGTTGAAGTAGTTCAAACCGGAAACGTAGCTGCAAATCAGATCAGTGTAGTTGTCACCGGAAGCAGCATTGGGGACGTTAACGGTATGGGTCAGGGTTGCGCCTTTGTAGAAATAGACCTTATCGTTCACCGGATCCACCGTAACGGTAATCAATTCCATGCCTTCGTCCTGGCTGATAGCGCCGATGGTTTCATTAAAGTCGTAGTACACGCCGTTCCAGTCGTTGTACCACAGCTTACCAGTGCCGCCCATACCAAAGAAGCCGGAGCCGTCGCTGAAGGACCAGACGCCTTCCCAGTCATTCAACTGGGTGGGATCCATCATAACCGCCACAGAGAAGCCTGTTTCAGACAGATCCATACCCTTCAAGGGGTTGTCCATCCGAACGATGTTGTGAGAACCAGCGCCCAAAGACCAATCAAAGGAAATCACGCCGGTGTCCAGATCGTCGCCCAGATCCGCCTGGGTGGTGGTCTGAAGCGTGCCTTCCTGAAGCTTATTGGCATCGTTGGTCAGGTTGCCGTTGAACTGGTAATCGGCTACCAGATCGCCCTGCTCCACAGCAGTAACATCAAAGCTGGTGCTGACGAAAGTGCCATCTGCCTTCGTAGCAGTTACGGTAATGGTTGTTTCACCTGCGCCTACGATAGAGAGCATACCGCCTTCCACCGTAGCCACTTCGGTGTTATCGCTGCTGTAGCTCATGGTCACATAGGCTTCTGCGGGGGTTACGCTGGTGCGCAGCCGCAGGCTGGAGCCTACTACCAATTCGAAGTCAGGTGCGTTGGTGACCTCCACGCTCTCCAGCGGGAAGTTCTCCACAGTGATGTCCACGGTAGCGGACACATCGGAGCCATCGGTGCTGGAAACGGTGATGGTGGTAGTGCCTTCGCCCACAGTAGTGAGGATGCCTTCCTCATTGATGGTAGCAACCCCAGGAGCGGAGGATTCATAAGCCAAAGTCTTATTGTCTGCATTGGAGGGAGACACCGTGGCGCTGATGCGCAGGGAAGCGCCCAGGTCAATGGTCTGCTCCGCAGTGTTGATGGTAATGCCGGAAACACGTACCGGTTCCACCGTCACGGTGACGGAATCGGTAAAGCCTTCGGTGGTGGTTGCAGTAATCACCGCTGTACCGGCCGCAACACCCCGAACCGTACCGGTCTTAGACACGGTAGCGATTTCCGGATGATCGGAGGACCAGGTCACGGTGTTGGTGGCTGCACCGGGCAGTTTGCCGGTTTCGGGATCCGGTTCGCCTTCGCCCACAGGAGTAACTGTAGCGGTCAGGGTAGTGGAATCGCCCCG
>CASDQY010000098.1 GCA_949282975.1 uncultured Oscillospiraceae bacterium
ATCTTTGCCTTCCACGGCTATCCCCGCCTGATCCACGAACTGATGTACCGTCGGCACAACCAGAACGTACACGTTCACGGTTATCAGGAAGAAGGCACCATCACCACTCCCTTCGACATGCGGGTTCAGAACGAGATCGACCGGTTCCACCTGGTCATCGACGCTGTGCAGCAGCTGCCCCAGCTGGGCAACCGCGGCGCTTACCTGATCCAGAAGATGCGGGATACTTTGGTGGAGCACACCAATTATATCGCCGACAAGGGCCAGGATCTCCCCGAAGTCATGGATTGGAAATGGCATGGCCGGAAGGACTGAGTTCCTTTCTGCTCCAAATGATTCCCACAGCGGCAAAGTGATTTGCTGCTGAAACTGAGGCACCGTCTGAAAAGACGGTGCCTCATGCTGTAGAAAAAGTTCAAATTTAAAGTTTTTGGTGCAGCTTTTTACAAAAAGCTGCTGGGGTTGCAAGGGGCAAGGCCCCTGCATGGAAATAATTATAATCTAAAAATTTATTTTTCTGCCTTGTTTTTTATTAAATATTGTGGAAACAACAAACTGGAATCCGCCCGCCCAAAGGCGTAAAGCTACGGGCGGATCAATCTGGAAACATCCAAACACCTTTTTCGACAAGCTGAGGCACCGTCTTTTCAGACGGTGCCTATCTATTTTGTCCCCGGCTTCCCGTTTGCGGCAGCAGTGGAGGATGCTTTCCATCAGCAGGCGAAAAAGAAAAATCATCTTTATTTTGCTGTTTTTAAGAGAAAAAGACAGTTGATGGCAAACGTCTTATTTGTGTTACAACTGCTCCATTTTGTTACTTGACAATTTACCTGTTGATATTTATAATTAGTCCGCAATCGGACGAAATGGAGGGCAAACATGAGCTATTTTTGGGAATACACTGCCTTTTGGCAGGAAATGAATGACTTGTACGAAGATTGGGCGAAACGCCACGGGATGAGTTTCAGTGAATTGCTGGTGGCTTTGAGTTTGGTACAACAGCCCAAGGGCTGCCGGCAAAGCGACATCTGCCGCCATTGGGCTTTGCCGAAGCAGACAGTGAACAGCGTGCTCAAGCAGTGGCAGAAGCAGGAATGGGTGACATTTGCCCGGGATGAGCTTGACCGCCGGGCCAGACGGGTATCCCTCACCACCCATGGGGCGGCCCATGCAGGAAAAATCGCCCGGCAGCTCATCGAAATGGAAGGCCAGGTATGGGATAAGATGGGGGCAGAGACAGCCCAGCTGCTTTTGGAAACCACCCAGCAGTACAACCGGTATTTTCGGGAGGTCTTTGAAGATGAAAGAACGTAAAACATTTTTCCGGGCCGTCCTTCCCTCCATGCTGGCGTTTGCCCTGTCGGGCGTATACGCCATTGTAGACGGGTTCTTTTTGGGGAATGCCATGGGGGACAACGCCCTGGCGGCTGTGAATATGGCTTATCCCATTACCGCTTTTTTGCAGGCGGTGGGTACCGGCATCGGTATGGGCGGGGCGGTGGCCTACGCCATTTGTATGGGAGGGAAACGAACCCTTCAGGCACGGCGGTATTTCGGCATGATGTCCATCCTGCTGGGGGTGGCGGGAATCCTGCTGACGGTGCTCTGCCTTATCCTTTCCCCTACCCTGCTGGGGTTGTTTGGCGCACAGGGGGCTATCTTCGATTTGGGCCGGGAATATCTGCTGTACATCAGCTTCGGCGCCCTGTT
>CASDQY010000099.1 GCA_949282975.1 uncultured Oscillospiraceae bacterium
CATGTTTTGCCTCCGATAACCATATGATTATCTTGACAATAGCATACCCCAATGGTAAAATGATGATGTAATAACTATTTGGTTATCAAAAATCAGCAAAATATAATATGTTTGGGAACAGCGATCTTCCGGCCAATGGGACGTCCCGGCGGTTTTGAAGATACCGAGAAGATTTGTTTACGATCTTCTCACCTCAAAAAGGAGAGCCAGAGCGGTTGCGCCCTGGCTCTTTTCCTGTAATCTGTCCCGATTTGCAGCGCCGGAAAGCTTATCCCAACACGATTTTCGCAATGTCGGCGCTTTGTTTTGCGTCCTTGGCGTAGTAATCCGCCCCGATCTTTTTGGCGTATTCCGGGGTCAGCACAGCGCCCCCCACCATAATGGTGCAGGGAAGGTTTGCGGCATGCACTGCCTGAATGGTTTTTTCCATGTTGGCAACGGTGGTGGTCATCAAAGCGCTCAGCCCCAGCAACTTGGAACCGGACGTCCGCACGGCTTCCACCACGGTTTGTACCGGCACGTCCTTGCCTAGGTCGATCACCGGGTAACCGTAGTTTTCCAGAATCACCTTCACAATGTTTTTCCCGATATCGTGAACATCCCCTTCCACGGTGGCCAGAACGATCTTTTCCTTCTGAACCTTGGCTTCCGGGTCGGGATGGGCGGAAAGATAATCCTTGATCTGATCAAAAGCGGCTTGGGCGGCAGTGGCCGATTGGATAAGTTGAGGCAAAAACAGCTTTCCGGTTTCAAACTCTGCCCCCACCTGATCCAAAGCGGGAATCAGCACCTGGTTCACCAGTTCCATGGGGGGCAGGCTGGAAAGCAGCGCCTTGCAGCAATCTCCCGCCGGTTCCTTTAACCCGGACAGCACCGCCTGGTACAACCCTTCTTTGCCGCTGTGGGAAGGAGCGGCCTGGGGCGCCGAGGCCGTTTTTTGCCCGGCATGTCTGGCCAAATAGGTTTCGCCGCCCGGGTCTTTGCCGGTAAGGAGGTGGAAAGCGTCCACCGCCCCCACCATGGCGGCGTTGTTGGGATTTAAAATGGGAAGATCCAGCCCCGCTTCCATGGCCAGGGTTAAAAACGTGGTGTTGATCACTTCCCGCTCCGGCAGGCCGAAAGAAATGTTGGATACACCCAGCACCGTCTTAACGCCAAGTTCCTGCTTTACCAGCTTGACTGCTTTCAGCGTTTCCAACGCTTCTTTTTGCTGCACCGAAACGGTGAGGGTCAGACAGTCCAGATAAATATCCTCTTTGGGAATGGAGCAGGTTTCGCAGGCTTCTACAATCCGCCTGCCGATCGCCAACCGTTCTTCGGCGGTAGCGGGAATGCCTTTTTTGTCCATGGTCAGGCCTACTACGGCGGCGCCGTATTTCTTTACCAGCGGCAGGATTTTTTCCAGCACTTCCGGTTCTCCGTTGACGGAATTGACAATGGGTTTGCCGTTATAGATTCGAAGCCCTGCTTCAATCACTTCCGGATGGGAAGAATCCAGCTGTAGTGGCAGATCAATCACGCTTTGCAGCTGGGCGATAACCTCTGTCATCATGGCGGTTTCATCAATGTCCGGCAGGCCCACGTTCACATCCAGGATTTCTGCTCCCGCCTGGGCCTGTTCCAGCCCCTGGGAGAGAAGATAGCCGATGTTGTGTTCCCGCAAAGCCTGCTGGAACTTCTTTTTGCCGGTGGGATTGATCCGTTCCCCGATCATCCGCACCCGGTCTATTTCCACCATCCGGCTGCCGGAACAGAGCCGGGAAGCCTTCCTTACCTGCCGCTGCACCGGTCGGCTTTGATCCAGCAGGCTGCGTAGCCTGCGGATATAGTCCGGGGTGGTGCCGCAGCAGCCCCCCAGAATGGTCACCCCGCAGCGGATAAATTCTTCTGCTCCCCGGGCGAAGTCCTCCGCCGTGACATTGTAAGCCCCGGTGTTCAGATCCGGCAGCCCGGCGTTGGCCTTGACAATCAGGGGCAGGGAAGTATACTCCGCCATACTCCGGATCAGCGGCAAAATTTCTGCCGGGCCCAACGAACAGTTGATCCCGATGGCGTCCGCCCCCAAGCCCTGAAGGGTTATGGCGGCGCAGTCTACCCCCACTCCGGCAAAGGTTCTGCCGTTTTCCTCAAAGGTCATGGTGC
>CASDQY010000100.1 GCA_949282975.1 uncultured Oscillospiraceae bacterium
AGACGAGGGACAGACCGTCAAGGTGAAAATCCCTGAAATCAGAACGCAGGCGACCGCAGACGGAAAGAAAGAAATCACGGCAAACAGCAGAGTGAAAATCGAGGATGTTGTATCCTACAACAATCTGACTCCCGGCAAGGAGTATACGGTAAAAGGTGTTCTTATGAACAAATCCACAGGAGAACCGCTGCTTGTTGACGGAGAAGAAATTCGCAGCTCTTTCACCTTTAAGCCCGATGCGCCGGACGGTGAAATTACCGTTACCTTTGTATTTGACGCATCAGGACTGACAAGTGCAGCCGACATTGTGGTATTTGAAACCCTCTACAAAGACGATATTGAATTGGCTGTCCATGCCGACCTTGCGGACGACGGGCAAACGGTGACCATCACGATTCCGCAGCCTGTACCTCAAACCGGCGACACAGCCTGGCCTATGGCTGTGGCATCCGGCGGACTGATGCTGAGCCTGACGGCGGCAGGATACCTGGCATTCATGCTGCGGCGTAAAAGTAACTAATCAGTCAATCAGGTAAGCGGCAAAGTTTTGCTCGGACATCATGTCCGAGTGGGCTTTGCCCTTGACCAAAGAGCAGGAGACATCCTGCTTTTTGCTCAGGCGACGCCTGAAATCATTCACCCCCAACCCCAACCCCAATCAAAATTTAGGAGGAATTACAATGAAAAAAGCAGTCAAAAGAATGCTGTCAGTCGCAGCAGCCGCCTTGCTGGCAGCCACCAGCGCCATCCCGATTTTAAGCAGCGCCGCAAGCGATGTGCGGGTCAGCGGGAACTGGTCGTACCGGATGGAGGACAACGGCACGGCAACCATTGTGGATTTTCATCCCATCGAAGACACAGCGACCGACGTTGTCGTGCCTTCCACTTTGGACGGCGCCACTGTCACTGCCATGGAAGATCGTGTCTTTGAAGATTGTGTGTCTCTCACATCGGTCACCATTCCCGACACCGTCGTTTCCATGGGAGATGATACCTTCCAGCGGTGCCAATCCCTGACGCAGGTTGAATTGCCGGATTCCCTTCAATCTTTGGGCGTGGGTACCTTTCAACGCTGCGTTATGCTGAAAGAAGCAACGCTGCCCGCCGGTTTGACCGAGATCCCAGCGGAAACCTTTTGGGGCTGTAAAACCCTGGCATCCTTCACCATCCCGGAAGGGATCACTGTCATTGGAGATGGAGCGTTTAACGGCTGCACCCGGCTAACTACCGTTTCCATTCCGGATACCGTAACCACCATCGGTGACTCAGCGTTTGCCTATTCCGGCCTGACCGGCATTGCCCTGCCGGATTCGGTTACCAGCCTGGGCGACAGCGCCTTTCGGTTTTGCACGGATTTGACCGAGGCATCTCTGTCTCAGAATTTGACGGCGGTGCCTGCCTCTGCTTTCCGCTCCTGCTATACTTTGCGGGAAATCACCCTGCCCAGAACGGTAACGGAGATTGGCTCCAAAGCCTTTGCCTCCTGCTTTGCGCTGGAGCGGGTGATTGTGCAGAGCAATGCTGTTGCCGTAGCGGAAGACGCTTTCGGCAATGCAGCCAGCAAGGTGGAATATCCTGTGATGATGAGCGCTTCCCGCTCTCTGCAAAAAGCAGCTGCGCAGTACCGTTATGTACAGCTGGAAGCAGACGGAACCCTTTGGGGAGACGTTACCGGAGACTATACGGCAAACGTGTTGGACACCATGGCGTTGGCACAACAGGTGTCGGACGGCACGGCACAGGTGCGTTTCGACTACAACGGTGACGGCGTACTCAATGTTTTGGACGTCATGGCTCATGCTCAAGGGATGGTAGGGTAAGACTATACTTTCGCCTCGGACATGATGTCCGAGGCGAAATAATTGACAAAATAAACTAAAATATGTAATATAGAAGAAGATATTCAAGTTTCCTACGCCCATCAGCCCGGCAGGGCTTTTGGGGGGACGGAACAACGACGGTATGCGGTTGAGCCCCATACATCCACTTCGTGCCACGTTTTGGCGTGAGATTGGTGGAAGGGGGTGATCTCAATGTCCAGACATTCAGCTTCCTCTTTCCACGGAAAGGAGAAGCCGCCGGTGGCCTACGTCACCTGGGATCAGTTGCTCACGCTGATTGGAGTTATCCTCTCAGCTCTGCTTCTGATCCAGAATTGGACAAAAAAGAAATAACCGCTTAACTGGCCAGTAGAGCGGTTATTTCATAATCAGCTTTCGGGCTTAACCGTTGTCGGTTCCGTCCTTCTATATACATTCTACCCGGTCTGGCCGAAAAAGTCAAGCCGGAATTCCATATATTTTCCTTCGCCCATCAGCCCGACAGGGCTTTTGGGGGGACGAAGCAACAACGGCATGCGGTCGAAAACGTCTATTGACGGTTTCTGCCTCATACATCCACTTTGCGCCACGTTTTGGCGTGAGATGGGTGGAAGGGGGTGCTCTTGATGTCCACACATTATTGGACAAAAAAGAAATAACCGCTCCACAGCCTAAAGAGCGGCTATTTCAATAGCTATTGGGCTTAACCGTTGCCGGTTTCGTCCATTGCATATACATTTTATCCGGTCTGACCGAAAAAGTCAAGCCGGAAAAATAAATACCCTTCGGACATCATGTCCGAGAGAAAGGAGATTCCCATGAAACCCAGAATCCTAGCCCTGCTCCTGACCGCCATTCTGGCCGCAGCCACCCTCGCCGGATGCAGCAGCAATCCGGAGGAAAATACCACATCGGACACCGCATCTGCCACCAGCTCTGCGCTGGAAAGCGACGCCCGGGTGACCCCGGCGGAAGATGAAGCGACGTCCAGCGAAACCGTCACCAATGAGGATAGCAGCGCCACGACTACTCCCACAGACGGAACCCAAACCGTTACCACGGCACCGCCCACAACCTCCACCGGCGGCGCAAGCAGTTCCGGCGGCGCCACTGCCACCACCAGTCGTCCTACCACCACAACCGGTACCCCACCGGCCACGACCTCCCGACCGGCCGCACCCTCTACCCCCTCCACGCCGACCACTTCTGCGCCGACCACATCCAGCACACCGAGTACACCGAGTACACCTTCTGCCCCCAGCATCCCCAGCCAGCCGGAAGAACCGGAAGTGGAAATTGATCCGGATTACTGGGTACAGTATGGGATTGATTACGCATTAAGCAAGGGATTAACAATTTACACAGGGGATCTTCCCATGAGTTGGGATACTCCCCTTGCCATTACCGAAACGACAATTAGCAGTGGCCGTTTAGCTGAAGGCATCATCGGGAGAATTGATGGATATATTCAAAGAGAAGGAATTACTGCTGTTAAGATTTATGCAGATATTCAGGATTGGACCGGAGATGGTCAATGGTATTTATACATTGAACGTGGCTAAAGCAATTATCAAAAAATAATAGCAAGTCTAGCAAGTCTTTTTTAGGCTTGCTTTTTTTGTGCGAAAAATCAGAAAGAAGGCTATTTATGTGCTGTACACGTGCACCTCCCATGATCTTCCTGATCGTCAACCGGTACAAATTTTGTGCCGGCTTTTTTATTTTAGGAAAGGAGCTATTTATTTATGAAACAATCCTTAAAGGCATTGCCGAAGAAGCTGTTAGCGGTGTTTCTTGCCCTGCTGACCGTTTTGGCGCTGCTGCCATCTACATTGTACGCTGCCAGTGTCAGTGCAGAGGAAACCACCATTACCATCATCAACCTGCCCCGGGGCGGTGGAACAGGCTGGAACACCAA
This sequence comes from uncultured Oscillospiraceae bacterium, assembly GCA_949282975.1. Taxonomy (GTDB): domain Bacteria; phylum Bacillota; class Clostridia; order Oscillospirales; family Ruminococcaceae; genus Egerieicola. The sequence goes on from CASDQY010000100.1 coordinate 3,739, forward strand.
TGAGGTGCACCTGATGAACGGGTGGGTGGTGGAAGCCAATAACCACTTCCCGGCCATTTCCATCGGGGGCGAAAACGGGCAGGTGGCTTACTGCATCCAGCCCGGCACAGAACTGCATACAGGGAGTTCCCTGACCCAGTATGGAGAA
>CASDQY010000101.1 GCA_949282975.1 uncultured Oscillospiraceae bacterium
GTGCAGATCCCGCTTGAGGGCGGTGTTGTAGTCTTCCCGGTAGTCCGCCAGCCAGATGGTGTATTTGGCCGACAGGGCGGCATGGTCCAGATAGTTGGTAAACCAGTTGGTGTTGGCGTACACCCCCGCCCAGTACCCCGCATGTTCCAAAGCGGTGCAGAAAGCTTGGGCAATCTGGGTGCAGGCGGCCCTGCCCAGGGCGGCGGTGGCGCTTTCCTCCAGGTCATAGTACACCGGGAAATCGAACTGCCTGCCCTGGATACAGGTCAAACAGGCGTTGGCTTCCCTGGCGGCGTCCTCCACACTGTCGGCGTAGGAGTACCAATAGGCCCCGATGTGCAGCCCCACTGCCCTGGCGGCGGTGTAAAATTCATCGAATTTCCGGTCCTTCTGGGAACTCTCCCGGCCATACCCGGCCCGGAGGATCACGCCGTACACCCCGGCGTTTTTGACCGCCAAAAAGTCGGTCACGGTGTTGTGGTGGGATAAATCAATGACATTCCATTCAGCCATTTTTCGTTTCCTCCTGTTGGGCATCCTTTTTCGGTGCCGTGTAGGTCAATGCGGTTTGACTGTCGCTCAATCCGGCGGTGGTGGGGTCGTTCACGGCATTCCAGACCCCCCACAGGCAGCTCACCAACAGATAAGGGTTGGTGAGGATGCCCCAAAGCAGTTCCCCAACGCCCTGCCAGCTGGTCAGATCCGCCGGCTGAAGGCTGTGGTAGGTGAGGGCTGTCAGGACAATGGTGCCCACAACCTGCACCCAGAAAATGGGGTTTTTGATCCGTGCAAGCCAGTTGATTTTGTTCATAAATCCTTCTCCTTTCCGTCCATCCCAGGTTCCCCCGGGGCCGTACTGTATCCTATGCGGGCCGAACCGGAATGGACACCCCTTCCGGCCGGGTTCTATTTTTAGTGTAGAACATATGTTTTGTTTTGGCAAGAGGAAATTGGAGCGCAAGGGGAAAGTGGGCCGTTTTTGGGACAGATACCCAAGAGCCGGCAAGAACGGCAGACCTCCCAGCCGGAAATTGACAAAACCGATAAAACAGGGTACAATACCAAAAGCGAGCGAAGGGTGCGGCAGCGCTAAGGCCAAACATGGTACAGCGAGGAAAGTCCGAGCATCACAGGACAGGGTACCTGCTAACGGCAGGCGGAGGCGACTCCAGGGCCAGTGCAACAGAAAGAAACCGCAGCGAATGCTGTAAGGATGGAAAGGCGAGGTAAGAGCTCACCGGCGTCCGGGAAACCGGGCGGCCATGTAAACCCTACCCGATGCAACACCGACCGGGATGTTATGGCTGGTCCGGCCGTCCCAAAAGGTGGCAAAGAGCAGCGGCGGCGACGCCCTGCCAAGATAGATTGCCGCAGCAACAGAACTCGGCTTACGCCTTCGGTCGCTTCATTCCGCCCTTTTGCAGGGCGGGATTTTTTTGCCCCAAAGCCGGTCAGAAGATGGAACGAAAATGCTCGAATCTGGCTGAAATTGACTGCTTCCCTGCCTTTTTTCTGCTTGTTTTCTCCGTTTCCCCCCTTCTTTCCCCCGGTTGAAGGGGGGATTTCCAGAGATTGTTTGCGCAGTTTTGACCGTTTATGTTCAAAAATCAATCATAATGTGCAAAATCAATCGTTTTATTTGCAGCAATTCGGTGAATTTATTGGCTGATTTGCTCGGATTTTTAGGAATCTTTTTATATTGTTTAGTTACTCTGCTCGTTATTTTTTTACAATTTTTTGTATTTTGTATGAACTGCACAAATTTCGGGATGAAAGTTTGTTACTGATTTTGACTGATTTTGATTGACTGGCGCTTTTTCTCATGATAAAATAAGGGTGATGAAACGGCAAAGAGGTGAAAAAACCATGTTAACCCAGGAACGGCACAGTGAAATCATCAAGATTGTCAACGAGCGAAAATCCGTCTCGGTGGTGGATCTGGCCCGGATGCTGGGCAGCAGCGAATCCACCATCCGCCGGGATCTGAATCTGCTCCACGAACAGGGGCAGATCAACAAAGTCCACGGCGGCGCCACCAGCATCCTCAACAACTACATCACCACCGAAGAAACGGTGGACGAAAAAGCCCAGCGGTGCATTGAAGAAAAAAGCCGCATCGGGCTGTACGCCGCAGAGTTGATCCAGCCGGGCGAACTGGTTTTCATTGATGCGGGCACCACCACCTACTGCATGGCCAGCAACCTTGGCAACCCGGATACGGTGTACGTCACCAACGGCATCAGCCATGCCAAGCTGCTGGGGCAGAAAGGGTGCCGGGTGTTTGTACTGCCGGGGACCCTGCGGGGCCGGACCGAGGCCATCATCGGCGGCGAGGCCAACGATTATTTGCAGCGGTTCAACTTTACCAAAGGGTTTTTCGGCACCAACGGCATCAGCCTGCAAAACGGGCTGACCACCCCGGATCTGGACGAAGCCAGAACCAAATCGGCGGCCATGGCACGGTGCAAGCAATGCTATGTGCTGGCGGACCCCAGCAAGTTTCAGGTGGTCACTGCGGTGACCTTCGCCCAGTTGGAAGACACCTGCATCATCACCACGAAGCTGGAAGATAAGCAATTCAAGCTGAAAACCGAAATTGTGGAGGTGGATCAATATGATTTATACCGTAACTTTTAATCCCAGCTTGGACTACATCATTCATGTGGAGGATTGGCGGCAGGGCGAGGTGGTCCGCACCAGCCGGGAGCAGATCTATCCCGGGGGCAAGGGCATCAACGTGGCCATTGTCATGCAGAACCTGGGGTTTTCCACCCGGGCGCTGGGCTTTTCGGCAGGGTTTACCGGAAAAGCTCTGGAACAGATGCTGGCCCAGTACGGCTGCGAAAGCCGGCTGATCCCCATCGAAAACGGATTTACCCGGATCAATGTAAAACTCAAGTGCCCCAACGAGCCAAAGCCCCAGAGGGAGACTGACATCAACGGTCAGGGGCCGGATATTTCCAAGGAGCACATCGACGCACTCTTTGCCCAGTTGGAGGAGATGGGGCCGGAGGATGTGCTGGTACTGGCGGGAAGCATTCCAAACACCCTTCCCGAGGATATTTACCAGCAGATCATGGCCCGGATGGAGCCCAAAGGCATCCGCATTGCGGTGGACGCCACCAAAGACCTGCTGCTGAATGTATTGCAGTACCACCCGTTTTTGATTAAACCCAACAATCACGAACTGGGCGAAATGTTCGGGGTGGTGATTGAGACGGACGAAGAACTGGTGGCCTATGCCAAAAAGCTCCAGGAGCGGGGGGCCAGGAACGTACTGGTTTCCCTGGCGGCCAAAGGAGCCCTGCTGCTTACCGAAACGGGAGAAATCTATCAGAGCCTGCCCCCGGACGGCAAGGTGAAAAACTCCGTCGGTGCCGGGGACTCCATGGTCAGCGGCTTTTTAGCCGGCTACCTGAACACCGGGGATTACAAGGAAGCCTTAAAGATGGGCCTTTGCACCGGTTCCGCCACCGCCTTTGAGGACTGGCTGGCTACCAGGGAGCAGGTGCAGGCGGTGTACGACGGGTTCACCTTAACCTGTTAAGGAAGTAAGGAGCGCCGTCCTCCACAACCGGCGGCAAAAAATGAAAAGGAGTAAGGAAAATGCGTATTATTGATTTGCTGTCCCCCAAAGGCATCGACCTGAACGTCAAGGTTTCTACCAAAGAACAAGCCATTGACAAGCTGGTCTCTTTGATGGATGCAACGGGAAAAATCAGCGACGTGGCCGCTTATAAAGCGGCAGTGAAAAAGCGGGAGGAAGAAGGAACCACCGCTATGGGCGAAGGGGTAGCCATCCCCCACGCCAAAACCAGTGCGGTGAAGGCCCCCGGCCTGGCGGCCATGCTGGTGCCGGAGGGCTGCGATTACGACACCCCCGACGGGGAACCCGCCAAATTGTTCTTCCTGATCGCCGCCCCCAACACCGAGGACAACGTCCATCTGGATGTGCTGGCACAGCTTTCCATCCTGCTGATGGACGATTCCTTCCGGCAAAACCTGATGGCGGCCAAGACGGTGGAGGAATTCTTAAAGGTCATCGATGACGCCGAAACCGCCAAGGATGCCGAAGTGAAGGAAGATTCCGCCGACGGTTATACCGTATTGGCCGTCACCGCCTGCCCCACCGGCATTGCCCACACCTACATGGCGGCGGAAGCCCTGGAACAGGCCGGCAAGAAGCTGGGAATCTCCATTAAAGTGGAGACCGACGGCTCCGGCGGTGCAAAAAATGTGTTGACCGCCGACGAAATTGCAGGCGCCAAATGTATCATCCTGGCCACCGACACCAAGGTTGCCACGGCCCGATTTGACGGGAAAAAGGTGATCCAGGTAAAGGTTGCCGACGGCATCCACAAATCCGAAGAACTGGTCACCCGGGCTGCGGCGGGCGACGGCGAAGTGTACCACGAAGCCGGCGGCAGCAAAGCTTCCGAAGAAGAAAAAGGCGGCGTGGGCCACCAGATCTATAAACATTTGATGAGCGGCGTCAGCCATATGCTCCCCTTCGTCATCGGCGGCGGTATCCTCACCGCTTTGGCCTTCCTGGTGGATACCATCTGCGGCTACGGCAGCGTGGGCGCCGACTTCGGTATGGTCACCCCCCTGGCAGCCTTCTTTAAGACGGTAGGCGGCCTGGCTATGGGCCTGATGGTGCCGGTGCTGGCGGGCTATATTGCCTACTCCATTGCCGACCGTCCCGGTCTGGCCGTTGGCTTCACCGGCGGTTTGATTGCCGCCAACGGCAACGCCTTGGTAGAATTCACCCACCTGGATGAAATGGGCGGGTTCCAGGGCTTTTTGGCCAACTACCTGTTCAACAACTCCGGCAACACCGTGTCCGGTTTCTTAGGCGGTTTGGCCGCCGGTTTCCTGGCAGGCTTTATCGTATTGGGATTGGAGAAACTCTGCTCCAAGCTGCCCCCCTCTTTGGAAGGCGTTAAGCCCACCCTGATTTATCCTCTGGTTGGTATCTTTGTCATCAGCGTTTTGATGTACTTCATCTTCAACCCCATCATCGGCGTGATCAACACCTGGCTGAGCAATATGCTGCTGGCCATTTCCGGCGCCGGATTGATGATCCTGCTGGGCCTGATCCTGGGCGCTATGATGGCCATCGACATGGGCGGCCCCATCAACAAGGCGGCTTACGTCTTCGGCACCATGTGCCTGGGCATGGCTGCGGATAATGCGGCGGCTGCCAACGACTACTACATGATCATGGCTGCCATTATGGTGGGCGGCATGGTGCCTCCTGTGGGCATTGCTCTGGCCACCACCTTCTTCCCCAACCGGTTCACCATTGCGGAACGGAACTCCACCGTTTCCAACTACCTGATGGGCGCTTCCTTCATCACCGAAGGCGCCATCCCCTTCGCAGCATCCGACCCGCTCCACGTGATTCCCGCTACGGCGGCCGGCGCCGGTGTGGCCGGTCTGCTGTCCACCCTGTTCGGCTGCACTTTGATGGCGCCCCACGGCGGCGTGTTCGTCTTTGCCACCGTCGGCAATCCCTTGATGTACATTGTGGCCTGGCTGGTTGGCAGCGTGGTTACCATGCTGTTGCTGGCTCTGCTGAAAAAGCCCCGCCCGGAATATGCTGCGGAAAAAGCGGAAGCAGACGCCAAAAAAGCGGCAGCCAAGGCAGCAAAAGCTTCCAGATAATTTCAGCTTGTCGCAAACCCTCATCCGAGATTTCCATAAATCCAAAAAAGGAGTGTATTTCCCATGAAGCAGTTTAATTACGTCATCACCGACAAAGAAGGAATCCACGCCCGTCCCGCCGGACTGTTCGTCAAGCAGGCCGGAAAGTTCTCCAGCAAGATCACCATCGCCAAGGGCGAAAAATCCGGCGACGCCAAGCGCATCTTCGCCGTGATGGGCCTGGGTGCAAAAATGGGTGAAACGGTGACCATCACCTGCGACGGCGCCGACGAAGCGGAAGCCGCCGCCGCCCTGGAAGCCTTCATGAAAGAAAACCTGTAATTCTCAGAGAACGTGGAAGCACCTCGGAATTTTCCGGGGTGCTCCTTTTTGTAAGCCAATCTCCCAGGGCAGGGGATATTTCTTTTCCAGGAATTTCACTTTCCTGCTCTTGCGGGGGGCGGAAGATTGTGATACACTGGGTTAGAAATCTGCGTCATTAAAAAGGAGGGGAAATCATTGAAAGCCTTGCGCAAAAGCCGAACATTTTTGGGGCTGCTGCTGTGCTGCCTGCTGCTGTTGACCGGCTGCCGGCCGGCGGAGGAGGGCACCGATCCCGCCCAGCCGGAGGATACCCCTCTGCTCACTATTTTGGTGGACGAGCTGCCCCAGAACCTGGACCCTCTGGAAACGGATTCCTCCGAAAGCGCCGTTCTGATCAACTATCTCTGCGACGGGCTGTTGGAATTCAATGTGGAAACCGGCCGCCCCGCCCCTTGCCTGGCCCAAAGCTGGGACGTAAGCGAAGACGGGCTGACCCTGACCCTTTACCTGGAAACCGGCGCCACCTTTGCCGACGGCGCTGCGGTAAACGCCCAGGCGGTAGTGCAAAATATCCAGCGCTGGCAAAACCAGGGCAGCGACGAACTGCAACGGCAGCTTTCCTCCATCTCGTCGGTCCGGGCCAGCGGCACCAGCCAGGTGGTTCTAACCCTGTCCCGGCCGGACGCCGGGCTGTTTACGGTGTTCTGTTCTCCCCAAACCAAACTGGTCTCCCCCAATGTGCTCAACGCCGGCACAGTGTCAGAAAACCCCCAGGGAGCCGGAAGCTACCAACTGGAGCAGATACGAAACGGCACCATCCTGCTGACCCAGCGGGAAGATTATTTCAAGGGAACTCCTCCCCATGAACAGGTGGAGTTTCGCAGCGTTGCACCGGCCACGGCGCAGATCTGGATGAACGAATCCCAGGACTACCTGGTGATTGGCGGATTGGTATCCCAAACCACAGTGGCCGGAGAGTATCAGCGGTATACCACCGCCGGGCTGAGCAGTTATCAGCTTTACCTGAACCTGCAGCAGATTCCCTTGATCACCGTCCGCCAGCTCATTGGCCAGACGGTACAGACCAACGTCACCATGCCCAATGGGTTTTTGGATCAGGGGGGATTGCTGCCGGATGCGGTGTTTGAGGGGGAGGATGTGGTCTTTTCCGCCAACACCGATGCCACCCTGGCCCAGTATGCCTACGGCAATATGACTCTGATCTGCCGGCAGGACAGCATTTCCATGGAACTGGCCCAGCAGATCCAACAGGCCCTCAACGCCCAAAACTGCAACCTGGAAATTCAGGCGTTGGAGGAGGAAGCATTCCGGCAGGCCATTGCCCGGGGGGATTACGATCTCTGCCTGGTGGGCCAGGACATTCTGGACTGCACCGATTGGCTGGAGATGTTTACCTCGCCGGACACCGACCCCGTCCACCTGCAGAGCGACTCTTTGATCAAGCAGGCTCAGGGGTTGATGAATATGTCCTACACGAAGGAACGCACCGATGCGCTGGAACTGTTTTGCAGCGATCTGGCCCAACAGGCGGTGGTGATCCCCATCTGCCAGAACAGCATTTCGGTGCTTTCCAGCCAAAAATACTATCTGGACCCCTGGGGCTGTTTTTATGCTTAAAATGGAAAATCAACGGGTTTTTCCGGAAAAGCTTGCATCCTGCCCCACAATCGGGTATAATACCTGGCATAGCGACGATTTTTAGGAGGAAGATTCCATGAGCTTAGGTTCTTACCTGAAAAACAACCGGCCTCGAAGCATAGTGCTTACCATTGTGTTTGTGCTGGCCTGTTTGGTGTTTATTGTTGGGATTGTCTGCGTGTTTTCCATTACCCAAATGATGGGAAGCAGCCAAATTCCCCAGGATACCGTCAACCAGTCCACCCCCTCCGCTTCCACCGACAGCACGGTGTCCTCTGCTTTCCAGGGCAGCGGCGACGGCGGGGAAAGCGTAATCCTCACCGAAGCGGAGCTGGAGGAAGCCAACGCCAACATCCGTGCCCGGAACAACTCCTTAGGCCGCTATCCCTCTTCCAGCGGCAGCAACACCACCAGCACCTACTACACCACCTCCGGCAATCAGTGGTACGGCGATGATGACGATGACGACTACACCTCCGAAACCACTTCCTATACCCAAAGCACCGTAAGCGACGGCAACGAATGGGAAAACACTTCCTCCACCGTATCGGAGCCTGCTGCTTCTACCCCTTCCGAGCCAACCACCTCCACCCCCTCGGAACCCACCACTTCCGTTCCGGAAGAACCCACCTCTACGCCGGAAGAGCCCTCCACCCCCAGCACGCCGGCAACCTCTACCCCCACTACTTCGGATACCCCGGAGGATGGAACGGTTACGGAATAAAAACATTGAGCGCCCGAACCGATATGGTTCGGGCGCTTTGCCTGTGGAGAAACCCCTTAGTTTGCTTTTCTGCAAACCAGCCTGACAAAGGCTTCCCCTTGAGGGATGAGGAGGCATGGATGAATTAATTTCATCTCGGGAAAATGAAGCGGACAATTTTTGCGGTACATCATAATTTGTGCCGGTGGAACATTTCCCTTTTCCCCTCATCAGCCGCCTGCGGCGACAGCTTCCCCCCAGGGGGAAGCCTTTGTCCCGGCGTTCCTTT
>CASDQY010000102.1 GCA_949282975.1 uncultured Oscillospiraceae bacterium
CTTTTCCAGAGGCTCTGTGCTATAATGACTGCCAAAGCCAGTGGTTCCCACTTTGCCGCCAAAAAGCGAGGGCGAAAACCAGTGGAAACCCAACGGATTTTCATAACAACAGATGAGGGAAAAACACAAGCGGAAGTAAAAGAGGGGATTATGGCATGATTCGTTTAATTGCTTCGGATATGGACGGCACCCTGCTGGAAGATGGGGGCCACCGTATCAGCAAAGAATATCACCCGGTGATCCAGTCACTGTTAAAACAAGGTATCTTTTTTGTAGGAGCCAGCGGCCGACAGTTCCACAGCATTGCAGAACTGTTCCCGGAAGAAGCCCAGTCCATGTATTATATTACCGACGGAGGCGGTGCGCTTCGCAGCTACAACCAGGTATTGAAAGCCTTTACTCTGGAAGAAACCATGTTGGCCCAGATGGTGGAGGACGCCCTGAAACTGCCCGGATGCGATGTGATGCTCTGCGGATTGCAGCATTCCTATGTACGGCAGAAGGATTCCCAGCTTTACCGCTGGCTGGTAGACGGGTACCACTTTCAGGTGGAACTGAATCCCACCCTGACCTGTCCACCGGGGGAGCAGATTGTGAAGCTTTCCATCTACCACCCTACGGACACCGAAGCCATTGTCAACGAATGGTTTGCCCCCAAATGGGGGGACAAAGTCCAGATCGCCAGCGCCGGGATCCAGTGGATGGACTGCGTCAGCCTGAAAGCCAATAAGGGCAACGCTTTGGCGGCCCTGCAGGAGCGGCTGGGAATTTCTCCGGAAGAGACCATGGTATTCGGGGACAACATCAACGACATTCCCATGCTCCGGCAGGCCAAGTACAGCTATGCCGTGGAAAACGCCCGGCAGGAATGCAAAGAGGCGGCGAACTTTGGCTGTCCCGGCTGGCGGGATGATGGGGTACTGCAGATTTTAAAGCAGGTAGCCGAAGGAAAAGTGTGGTAAAAAGCAACGGCTAAGATATTGTGAATGCAAAAAGGACGGCATTGACGCCGTCCTTTTGTTTTGCTTTTTAAGCTCAAGCTTCCATCTTTTGTATCAGCACTGCCATCTGCCGAGCGAAATCCTCCCCGGCAACCAGCCGCATTTTATCCCCATAATACTCAAATTCATTTCCCGGAAGAGAAAGATCCATCTCCACCGGGCGGGAGATTTCCGTCAACGTAACCCAGCCGGAAGGGAGAAGGTAATCTCCGTCGGTGGTGCGCTGAATGGGTGGCTGATAGGGATAGTAGATACTGTAAGAACTGGTTAAGGCAATGTCCCCGGAAACCACTTCCTCCCATACCGGCAGGGTGTCCCCCTGCTGATACACCGGCAGCACATACCGTCCGCCGATGGAAAGCAGGCAGCCCAGGTCAATTTCGCCGTAAGAAAGATCCTCCAACAGAACCGTATCCCCTGCCTGAACACTCTGGCCCCACCAGACCTGTTCCACCTGAACTTGGTACACCATGGTTTGATCCTGCCTATGCAGCACCCCGTCCGGCTGGAATTTGTCGCTGGCCACGTCATAGCGGTATTCCTTTGCCTCCATCCCGGTGACGGTGACTTCCCAAAATTCCACCTGGGTCTGGCCGGCGTACAGGTTTTCTTCCGCAAACGGAATAATGTCCATGGTCGAAACGCCGGACCGCAATCCCTCCGGACGGTAGGTGTTCCCAAAAAGAAGGCTGCTGTACGCCACGGAGGAAGATGTTTCTTCCTGGTGCGGCGCCGGCGTACCGTGTTCCAGCCAATCCACCAGCACCCCCATCTGCCGGGCGAAATCCTGCGCTGTCACCAGCCGCATCTTATCGGCAAAATAGTATGCCATGCTCTCCGGTTGATCTGAAAGATCCATTTGGATTTTCCGGGAATAGGCGGAAAGAATCTGCCAGGTGTCCGGCATCACGTAGTTCCCGTCGGTGGTAAGCTGAATAGGGGGCTGGAAAAAGCCGTAGCTGGCATACGGGGTTTCCCGGTTCACATCCCCGGCCAATACCTGCTCATCTCTGGCGTAAAAAAGGATGTCTCCCTCTTCATACACCGGCACCACATACCGCCCACCGATTTCCATCAGGTACTGGGGATCCAGCACAGAGCTGTTATTTTCTATAGTTAAGCTTTCCCCTGCTCCAAACAGTTCGCCGCCGTACCACACTTGATCAATTTCAAGATCGTACAGCACCGTCTGATCCCATTGATGCAGCACCCGGTCCGGTGAATCCTGGATGTCGTATCGGTATTCTTTGGTGCGCACATCGGTGACGGTGACCTCCAGCAGCGCCAAAAGCTGGTAATCGGCAGCCAGTTCCTGCTCAATGTATGATATCCGCTGAATGGACGCATTAAAATTGCCGGTAATCTCCAATCCTTCCGGAAGATAGGTGTCCCCAAAGGAGAGGCTGTCGTACGGCACGATTTCCGTATAGTTTACCAAAGACGTTTCTCCGGCAGGAGCGAAAAACCGAGGCAGTGCCAACGCCGCCCCCAGCACCACACAGCAGCAAGCCGCCACTGCACTCCACCGCTTCCAGCCAAATCCTTTTTTGGCCGGTTTTGGTTCTGCTTCCAGCAGCAAATCATCCGGCAGATCATTCATCTGTTCCAAAAAGCGCTTTGCTTTCATAATAATCCCTCCTCCTTTAAAATTGCCTTTAGCTTTTCCCGGGTCCGGAATAAGGAGGACTTCACCGCTCCTTCGCTGAGCCCTTCTCCCCTGGCAATTTCACCAATGGAGCAGAAATACCAGTATCGCCGCAAAAACAGCACCCTTGCCTGGCGGGAAAGGCTGCGCAGAAAATGTTCCAACACCGCTGCCAGCTTTTTGTGATCAAAGCTTTCCTCCACCTGCTGCTCCACCTCCGCCGGCCCGGCCAGGGAAAAATCCAATTCTTCCAATGCCAGTTCCACCTGGCCCTGCCCCCGCTTTTGGGCCGCCGCACGTTCCAATCGCTTCAAAGCGAAATTCCGGGTGATCTTTCCCACAAAGGTGCGCAGGCAGTCAGGCCGGTGAGGTGGAATGGCTTTCCATATTCCCAGCCAGGTGTCGTTGAGGCATTCCTGCACATCCTGATGGTTTTGCAGCATCCGCCGGGCAATGCTGCGGCAGTAGGGCTCATACCGGCGCTGGGTTTCCCGGATGGCTTTTTCATCCCGTTTCCAAAACAATTCGATAATTTGGATATCCTCCATCTCTTTTCCTCCTGTTAGACCCTTCACTTCCATACACCGGAAAACCAGCCAAACGTTTCACAAAAGCAGAAAAAAGGGAGAACCGGCGAAGTTCTCCCTTTCAAGGATCAAATTATTGCAAAATCAGCTTCTGCTGACCAGGCCTTTTTCGGCATCCAGCAAAACCACCGAACCGGTTTTCAGGATCTTGGTGGCATTTTGCGCCCCTACGATCACCGGTTTGTTCATGGCCAGACCAACGATGGCGGCATGGCTGTTGATGCCGGGCTGTTCGGTAATCACCCCTCCGGCGGTATGGAGGTATTCGATCCAGCTGTTATCGGTGCTGTGGGTGACGATGATGTCCCCTTCCTGGAACAATTCTTCCAGTTCCTGGGGCGTGTCCGCCACACAAATCCGGGCAGTGACCTGCTTTTCGGTAACCCCTTCGCCGGTAACCAGCACATGGCCGACCACATCCACCTTCATCATGTTGGTGGTGCCGGAAACGCCCAGGGGCACCCCGGCGGTGATGACCACCAGATCGCCGCTGTGCACCAAACCGGCCCGCTGGGCAGCCTCCACAGCGTGTTCAAACAGGCTGTCGCTGTCGGTTTCGGTTTCAATCCGCATGGGAATTACACCCCAGCTCAGGCTGAGCTGATGGTACACCACATCCCGGTTGGTACAGGCCACAATGGGAGAAGCCGGGCGGAACTTGGAAAGCTGCCGGGCGGTGACGCCGGACATGGTCACAGTGACAATGGCGCTGGCCCCCAAGTCGTGGGCAGTGGTGCAGGTGGCGTGGGAAATGGCGTTGGTCACATCGAAATTCGCCGTATTTTCCCGGGATTGGAAGCGATGGATATAGTCGATGGCTTCTTCGGTGCGTTCAGCGATTCGCACCATGGTTTTCAGCGCATCCACCGGATAGTTGCCGGCAGCAGTTTCCCCGGAAAGCATAATGGCGCTGGTGCCGTCATAGATGGCGTTGGCCACGTCGGTGGATTCCGCACGGGTGGGCCGAGGATTCTTGACCATGGAATCCAGCATTTGCGTTGCGGTAATCACCTGTTTGCCCGCCAGATACGCTTTCTTAATCAGCTTCTTTTGCAGGATGGGCACATCCTCCAGCGGAATTTCCACCCCCATATCGCCCCGGGCCACCATAATGCCGTCTACCACCCGAAGGATCTGGTCGATGTTTTCCACCCCTTCGGCGTTTTCAATTTTAGCAATGATGTTGATGGAATGGCAGTCATGCTCGTCCAGAATTTTCCGAACCGCCAGAATATCTTCGGCGTCCCGGGTGAAGGAAGCGGCAATGCAGTCAAATCCCTCTTCAATGCCGAACACAATGTCGCTGTGGTCACGCTCGCTGATAAACGGCATACTCAGTTTGGTCCCGGGCACATTGATACCCTTGCGATTGGAGATCACGCCGCCGTTTTCCACCCGGCAGACAATGGTGGTTTCGGTTTTGGACATGACCTTCATTTCAATCAAGCCGTCGTCCAGCAGCACGGTCTTTCCTTCCTGGATATCCTTGGGAAGGTCCTTATAGGTGATGCTTACCTGATTTTCGTCCCCTTCCACCTCTTCGGTGTTCAGGGTAAAAAGCTGCCCCTGCTTGAGTTCCACTTTGTT
>CASDQY010000103.1 GCA_949282975.1 uncultured Oscillospiraceae bacterium
TTGGGCGCAGAGCGTTTCCTGGTAGCTGTACTCCGTTTTCCCCGGCGTGTCCGTGGCAGAAAACGGAGTTTTTGTTTGGAGGAATGCTCATGTCGAAGATGGAATGTTTGAAAGTTTCCTTTACCTATCCCGGCAGCAGCGAACCGGTGTTTGAAGATTTATCCCTTACGCTGGATACCGATTGGAAAACCGGCCTGATCGGCCGTAACGGCCGGGGAAAGACGACCCTGCTGACGCTGCTTTCCGGGAAAAACCAACCGGAGGCGGGGCAGGTAATCTGCCCCGCCTTTACCGCCTGTTTTCCTCCTGTGGTGGAGGATGACTCCCTTACCGGAAAAGAATTGTTTGACGTCCTTGCCGTGGGCAGCCCGATCTGGAAATTTCGACGGGAACTGAACCTGCTGGGGGTGGGGGAGGAGGTCCTTTACCGCCCGTTTTACACGCTTTCCGGCGGGGAACAGACCAAGCTGCTGTTGGCGGCTCTGTTCTGCCGTGAAGATGGGTTTCTGCTGATCGACGAACCCACCAACCATCTGGATGTACAGGGCCGAAAGACGGTTGCCGGGTATCTCAACCGCAAATCCGGCTTTGTGTTGGTCAGTCATGACCGGGATTTTTTGGATGGCTGCGTGGATCATATTTTGGCCCTGAACCCCACCGGCCCGGAGCTGCAAGTCGGCAATTTTTCTTCTTGGTGGGAAAACAAGCAGCGCCGGGACCAATTTGAATTGGATCGGAATGCGGCTTTAAAGAAGGAGATCAAAAAGCTCGCCCAGTCTGCCCGGCAAACTCGGGAATGGGCGGACCGTGCGGAGGGCGCCAAAATCGGTTTTGATCCCCGCACCACCGAAAAATCCATTGGCCGCCGGCCTGCCCAGGGAGCCAAAGCCAAAAAGAAGATGGCCCGCACCAAAGATATTTTGGAAAAGACCCAGCGGAAGATTCATGAAAAAGAGGCCCTGTTAAAGGATTTGGAAACGGCTGCCCCCTTAAAACTCACGCCTTTGCCCTGGCGGGGGCAGCGGCTGGCCCTGCTTCACCAGGTTCAGCCTTATTATGGTGATACGCCGGTGTGCAGTCCTGTGGATTTGGAGATCGCCCCGGGGGATCGCATTGCGCTGACCGGGGAAAACGGCGCCGGAAAAACGACGCTTTTGAAGCTGCTCCGAGGGGAAGAAATCCCCCTTCACGGGCTGTTCCAGCGGGCCGGCGGGCTGAACATTTCCTACCTGCCCCAGGATTGTTCCTTTCTGTCCGGGTTACCGGAAGAACTGGTGGAAGAGCGGGGGCTGGAGAAAACGAAATTTTTTACTCTGCTGAAAAAGCTGGACCTGACCCCGGACATCTGGGAACGCCCCATGGAGGGTTACAGCCTGGGGCAGAAAAAGAAGGTGCTGCTGGCGGCAAGCCTGTGTGAATCCGCCCATCTTTACCTTTGGGACGAGCCGCTTAATTACATCGACCTCTGGAGCCGGATGCAGATGGAACAGTTCATTCAGGAAAGCTGCCCCACCATGGTTTTTGTAGAGCATGACCGGGCGTTCTGCCGCCGGATCGCCACCAAAACCATCTGCCTGACTCCTTGATTTTGACAGGAAAAAAAGTTAAATTTTCCTCTTGCGCTTTTGTCGGGGATATGATATAATGTCACTTCGTAGGGCTGTCGCTATGGGCAAGCCCTCCCGCAAAATTCTTACCACCACAAAGATGGTGGAGAATAAGTAATGTTTGAGGAGTGTCAATATGAAACAGGGAATTCATCCGAAGTATTACCACACCACCATCACCTGTGCCTGCGGCAATGTGATCGAAACCGGTTCTACCAAGGAAAACATCAAAGTGGAAGTTTGTTCCAAGTGCCATCCTTTCTTTACCGGCCGTCAGAAGCTGGTGGATACCGGCGGACGTGTGGACCGCTTCAAGAAGCGCTACAACATGAAATAAACCGCACTGCGGTTTTCCAAAGACGATACGAGA
>CASDQY010000104.1 GCA_949282975.1 uncultured Oscillospiraceae bacterium
ATGTAGGAATAGGCCAAAGTCACGGCGTTTTGTGCCAGGACGCCGGCGTCGGAAAGCGCCTTCACCCAATCGCTCCAGTCTTCACCGCCCATCACCTTAATGGTGGCTTCCACTTCTTCCGGTGTGGCAGGGTCGATGGTAACTTCCCCCACGGTGTTGTTAGACAGATCCACCGTAATGTTGGTGTAGCTGCCGCCGGTGGTTTTCAGCACACTGGTGTAGGTGGTGCCGTCGTCACACTTGCGCCGGGGGGCGGCCAGGCTGTATACGAACAAGTCGATCTGTCCAAGATCCTGACGGATCAGGTCGATGACCTGCTGCTTTACGGCGCCGGAAAAAGCGTCGCCGTTGATGGTTTTGGCATACAGTCCGTCGGCAGCGGCAAATTCTTCAAAGGCGGCGGTGTTGTACCAGCCGGCGGAAGCGGTGCGTTTGCGGTCGGCCGGCTTGTCGAAGATCACGCCGAGGGTGGCGGCGCCGCAGCCAAAAGCGGCGCTGATGCGGCTGGCCAGGCCGTATCCGGTAGAGGCGCCGATGACCAATACCTTTTTCGGCCCGTTTTCCACTTTGGGCTGGGCCTTCACATAGTCGATCTGATGCTTCACGTTGGCTTTGCATCCGTCTTTGTGGGCGGTGGTACAGATAAAGCCTCTGGTTTTCGGAGTGACAATCATGAGGATCTTCCTTTCCTTGTAAACTCATCTATTATCTCAAGCCGCAGCAGGCGGCGAAAGATCACAGGGCTTGGGGCTGAATGCGCCGTGCTTCCAGGTAAAACCGTTTGTCCAGGGCCTGGCCCATGGAAAAAGTCTTTCGGGGCAGGGCGCCGTCCAGCACAACGGTTTTAAACAGCATGGACTTTTCCATGGCGGGAAGCAGAAATCCCATGGTGTCCGGCTGACGGGCCAGGGAGCGCACCGTTTCCCGGCCATGAATGTAATCCTCCCGGCCACGGTGAACCTGGAGATACCCATCCAAAAATTGCTGCAGGCTGCCGGTGGCCAGTTGGCAGGGAGGATCCAGAATGGTAAATACCTCTTCCTGATCCTGCCAAAGGGCGGTAATGGTCTGCCCTTTTGACCGAACGCCGGGAACGATATGGTAACGGTGCTTTAACGCTGCCATCAGCTGGGTGGGATTGACGTCAAACACCACTCGATGGATTGCTCGAAACTGCAAACTGGGGTCATGAAGGCTGCAAACTTCCACCAGGGCATACCGTGCGGGATGACCGGCAGCTTGCTGCACAGGCAGGGTGTGTTTGATTTTTTCCCAGCAGGCTCTGGCCGCTGCCAGGGAATGATTGCCGTCCCCTACAGCAAAAAGCAGGGGCGCATGATCGGCAATGCCGTACCGCCTGGAAAAGGCTTCTGCGTCCGCCAGCCGTTCCAATCCAGCCGCCAGTTTTTGGGCGGAAGCGTCGTCCAGCCGATAGCCGGAAAGGTGGCCGCTTCCCAACATCAAATCGAAATCGTAAAGGGGCTCCATCTGCTCATACCGGTCGCAGACAGGCTGGATCAGGGGTTCCTCCCCGTCGTCCAAAAGCAGCATCACATGGGGCAGTTCCAGCGAGGCGCCTTGCCGAATCTCCATCCGGGGGGGAAGCCGTTCCAGCACCGTTTGTTCGGTGGCACGGATCAGGCTTTGGCTGCCGGGGCGGTAGTCGTACTGCTCCAGATCAATTAGCCCCACAATCCCCCGGCGCAAGGTTCCATCGGACAAAGTCCGCCGTACGCAAACCATGGCGTGGCGCAGCGGGACAAACAACCCCTGGGCCTGGTATTGTTCCATGGTGCGGTGGATTTCCCCAACCCGCTGTTTGGCATCCGGGCGGGAAAGATAAAGCTCCGGCAAAATCATGCCCAGGGTGCTGGGAGCATTGCCCACATAGTCCTTTACCCGCTGCCAATAATCCGGCTGACTGGTGAACTGATCGCAGGCAATGACACTGTATCGGCTCAAATTTGTACCGGGCCGGGGAAGGAGTATGGTGCCAAAACTCAAATAGTCGTTTTTCATGAGATCCTTTCTCCCTTTCTCTTCCCGGGTTATTCCTCAAGGGATTGGGTCTGGTCTTGTGAAGAGGAGCTTTCTCCCTGAGTCAGGCCGCTTTGCTGAATGTCTGCCGCCTGGCCATTGACGAACCGCACCGTCAGCACCGCTTCCGGGTCTTGCTGGCCTTGCCATGCGGCGCTGTAGCTGCCGGATACATCCGGAATCGTGGTTTGGTAAGCGTCGCCCCCAATGATGGAACTGATCTGCGCATAGGTCATGCCCAGCTGCAAACGGGAAAATTCGTCCAAAGATACCCCCTGGGGATCGTAGTACACGCCGGTGTCCGGCTGAACGGTGTCTACCGCAGAAGAGGACGTTTCATCCTGACGGAACAGGTCGCTTTGGTCCACGCCCAGAAAAAAAGAGCAGATTGCCACCAGCAGCAGTAAAAAAATCAGCCCCACCGTTTTGAGTAACCGATGTTTGGAGGATTTGGGCAGAAAATCCGGCGTCGGGCTTTGGGGCGGAACTCCATCTGGTTCGGAGCTGGATTCTTCCTTCCCGTTTTCTTCTAAATCCTCTTCCGGACAAGGCTCCTCTTGGGAAGAGGGTTCTTCGGACGCCTTTTCTGCCGGACCGGCCGGTTCTTCCCGGGGAATGGGTTCGGATTCTTCCGGAACAGGCTCCAACCTTTCTTGCAGCTGTTCTTCCGAAGGATGTTCTTCGGCCGCCGGGGTTTCTTCTTCCGGCTCTCGTTCCAATGTTGTTTCCGGTGCAGAAGAAGGCTCCGGCGAGGGGGCTTCTGAAGAGGAAACCGCATCGAAAAGAACGCCGCAGCGGGGGCAGCGCAGAGGTTGAGTGTCGCTGGGCTCAAAGAGGTAGCCGCAGATGCCGCATTGTTTCATGAAAACTCCTTAGACGAAATGATGTAGGTTCCGGTAAAGGGAACAGGACAAATCCATAATTCTCAGCCATTATTATAGCAAATTTCCGGCTCAAAGTACAGTAAAACAGATGAAAATTTTGAGAAGGAATCTTCGCCTTCTGCAAAAAGATGCTCCAGTTTATGGAAAAGAGATGAAAATTCGGACAAACCCCTTGCATTTAAAGTCCCCAGTGGGTATAATGAACTAGAAAGTGGGTTGCAGTGGTGTAAAATGGTGAATTGGCCCAAAGCCTTCTCTCAAATCCATTCGGAAAGGCGGGAAAAAGATGCTCATCGGCGGATTTCGTTGCGTGATTGACGCAAAAGGGCGGCTCAATTTCCCGGCGAAATTGCGGGGGGATCTGGGCGGCACCTTTATCATCACCAAAGCCCTGGGAGAACGCTGCATTGATGTGTACTCCCTGGATGAATGGAAGAAAAAAAGCGAGAAGATCAACACCCTCCCCATGAAAAAAGCCAGAGAATTGGGCCGGGTATTCTTCGCCAACGCCACCGAAGCGGAACCGGACAAGCAGGGGCGGATTGTGATTCCGCAGGAACTGCGGGAATATGCCCATTTGGAAAAGGAAGTACGGGTAATCGGCGTTTCCGATCACTGTGAAATCTGGGATCTGGCGGCTTGGCAATCCCTCTATCAGGAGGAGGAAAGCCCGGAGGAAATTTCCGCTCTGCTGGAGGAGTTGGATCTGTGATGGAAGAAGAAAAGCGCCCGGCTGCGGAGGAATACCATCGCCCGGTGCTGCTGGAACAGTGCTTGGAAGGGTTGAAGATTCGTCCCGACGGGATTTATGTGGACGGCACTGCCGGGGGCGGGGGGCACAGCGAGGCTATCGCCAAGCGCCTTACCACCGGAAAGCTGTATTCCCTGGATCAGGACCCAGACGCCATCCGACAAGCGGGGCAAAGGCTTGTCGCCTATCCTCAGGCGAAGGTGCTGCAAACCAATTTTGCCGATATGGTTTCGGTGCTGGCAAATGAAGGGGTAACCCAGGTGGACGGTGTGCTGCTGGACCTGGGGGTGTCGTCCCATCAGTTGGACGAAGGGCAGCGGGGATTTTCCTATCGCACGGACGCTCCTTTGGATATGCGAATGAGCCAAACCGGCCTTTCCGCTGCGGATGTGGTGAATACCTACGATCGGGACAGTTTGGTTCGGATTTTCTGGGAATACGGTGAAGAAAAATTTTCCCGGCGGGTTGCCGACGCAATTGTGGCCCAACGAGAAAAAAAGCCCATCGAAACCACCTTTGAATTGGCGGAATTGATCAAAGGAGCCTATCCGGCGGCGGCCAGGCGAAGCAAGAACCCCTGCAAAAAGGTGTTCCAGGCCATTCGCATCGAAGTCAATCGGGAGCTGGATGTATTAGCCCAAGGCCTGGAGGCTGCCTTTTCCCTGCTCAAGCCGGGGGGACGGCTGGCGGTGATTACGTTTCACTCTTTAGAGGACCGGCTGGTGAAAAACACCTTTGCCGATTACTGCACCGGCTGCATCTGTCCTCCGGAATTTCCTCAGTGTGTCTGCGGGAGAAAACCAAGGGCCAAAAAAGTCACTCGAAAACCCATCACCGCCACCGAAACGGAATTGGCGGAAAATCATCGCAGCCACAGTGCTAAGCTGCGGGTGCTGGAAAAGTTGGACACACCCCCGGGAGAGGAGCGGTAACCATGAGCAAATCAGATAACTTAGCCCGAGCCCTGCGGACCTTTGAGCCCGCCCACGAGCCTTATCAGCGCAAGCGGCCCAAACTGGAACGGGTAGAGTCCCCTTTGGCCAAACCGGCCAAGAAAAAGCGCAGCAAAGCTTTTGCGGCGGTGCTCACCATGTTTTATGTGGTGGCTCTCTGCGTGGTGCTGATCTGTGGGCAGATCACACTGGCAGAAGCCAACAATACCCTGCGCGAAAAGAACACCGAACTTTCGGTGCTGTCCAGCGAAACCACCCGATTGAATTTACAGCTCAATTCCATGATGAATCTGAGCAACATCGAAACCCAGGCCACCACTCGTTTGGGGCTGAGCGAGCCGAAGCAGAGCCAAACCCAGTATATCGTGATTGATCAGAGCAATGAGGTCACCCGGCCGGAAGAAGACGATTCCTGGTGGGACAAGCTGGTGGATCTGCTGGAAAGCATGATAGAGAAAGTTACAGGATAACCCCGCTGCCCTGCGGGGTCATAGGTTATGGGTCAGCCAACCTGTCCATTGGACAGCCGTTGGCTCTAGCCATTTTTTTAGGGGGAAATGAATAAGATATAGCAACCCCCTTGTCCCAACGGACGGAAAGGAAGGCGGCCATGAAAGAGGCCATGAATCGGCGGATGAAGCGTCGGCTAAACGTAATGATTCCCATTGCCTTGGGATTGGTGCTGGTCTGGGTGCTGTACAATTTGGGCAAAACGGTGTCCG
This sequence comes from uncultured Oscillospiraceae bacterium, assembly GCA_949282975.1. GTDB lineage: Bacteria > Bacillota > Clostridia > Oscillospirales > Ruminococcaceae > Egerieicola. The sequence goes on from CASDQY010000104.1 coordinate 5,348, forward strand.
ACCCCTTTTATCGGGAATACGCCAACGCCCAGCAGCTCAGCGAGGATACCATCCCAGCGGATCGAGGCACCATTTACGACACCAATGGAAATGTGCTGGCTGAATCGTATACGGTATGGACGGTACAACTCAGCCCGGTGACCATCGCCGATGAGGATAAAGAGCTGGTGGC
>CASDQY010000105.1 GCA_949282975.1 uncultured Oscillospiraceae bacterium
CTTACAAACCCCACAATACCTTCGGAAAACGATCTTCGATCTTATTTCCTAAAAGGTTTGATCCAAATTTTGTTTTTTACAGCCTGAAAAATAGACAAAGTCAATCATTCCCATTCTCCCTGCGCCCTATTTTGTTTTTGCAAAAGCCGAGGGAATCCATTGGAAAAATTATGTTATACTAAAGATATCTTAACACCATGCAAAGGAGAATCCCCATGAACTGCGTGATCTTAGACAGCTTTGCCACCGCCAACGAAAATCTGGATTTTGGTGCCATCCGGGAACTCTGTGAGCGAGTCACGGTTTACCAGCGCACCCCGCCGGAAGAAGTGATCCGGCGCATTGGCGGCGCCCAAGCGGTGCTTACCAACAAATGCGTCATCAGCCGGGAGGTTATGGACTGCTGCACCCAGCTGGAATATATCGGCGTCACCGCCACCGGCTGCAATGTAGTGGATCTGCAGGCCGCTGAGGAAAAGGGCATCACCGTCACCAATGTTCCCGGATACTCCACCCAGGCGGTGGCGCAGCAGGTATTTGCCTATCTGCTGGACTATGCCAACCAGGTGGCAGACCTGAACCGGCAGGTACAGCAGGGGGGATGGAGCCGGTGCCGGGACTTTTGCTTTTACCCGGCCGGGATGCGGCTGCTCAGCAGCATGAAACTGGGCATCTTTGGCTTTGGCGCCATTGGGCAGCAGGTTGCGAAGCTGGCCCTTGGGTTTGGGATGAAGGTGCTGGTCTGCACTCGCACCGTCACCAAAAAGATGGAAAAGAAATTTCCCCAGGTGAAATTTGTGAGCTGGGAAACCCTGCTGAAAAAAAGCGATGTGATCACCATCCACACCCCCCTGACGCCCCAGACCGAAAATCTCTTTGACCAATCCGTATTTGCCCGAATGAAAGCCAAAAGCGTGCTGATCAACACCGCCCGTGGGGGCATCGTCAACGACCTTCACCTGGCCCAAGCAGTAAAATCCGGGCAGCTTGCCGCCGCCTATCTGGATGTGGCCCCCCAGGAGCCCCTGCCGGAAAACAGCCCTCTGCTGGGGGTTCCGGGAATTGTCCTCACCCCCCACTGCGCCTGGGCGGCACGGGAATGCCGGGAAAAACTGATTCGAATCTGCGCCCAAAACCTGAAAGCTTATCAAAAAGGCAAACCCATTCATGTGGTTCGAGGCTAGACATCAAACGCAGAACAAGCCCTTCGGCTGTGCCGAAGGGCTGTTGATTTCAAATTTGCACCGAAAGATCTTTTTCTCACAGCTTGGTAAATCCATTCCAGTTGACCAAAGCATCCAGCTTGATGCCCTGCTTGCACTTGGGGCAATCCCGGCCGGAATAGGTGATGTAATGAGGGATGTCGTCGGAGTGGAACAGGGCGTTCACCGGCAGGTCGTTGACCCGGTCGGCAGCGCTGAAAATGGCGCTGATCCCGGCTACCATGCCGCCGTAATACTGGATGCACTCCATGGCCCGTTTGATGGTTTTCCCTGTGGTGACGCTGGCCAGAAGCAGCAGCACATTTTTCCCCCGGATCATATCCTGGACGTTATCCCGAAAGATCAGCTGGTTGTTGGTGTTGTACTCCGGGCTGAT
>CASDQY010000106.1 GCA_949282975.1 uncultured Oscillospiraceae bacterium
GCAGCTCAGCGAGGATACCATCCCAGCGGATCGAGGCACCATTTACGACACCAATGGAAATGTGCTGGCTGAATCGTATACGGTATGGACGGTACAACTCAGCCCGGTGACCATCGCCGATGAGGATAAAGAGCTGGTGGCACAGTTTTTGGCAGAGACTCTGGAACTGGATTACAATACCGTGCTTGCCCAGTGTATGCAGACCAACCGCTATGCCGTGGTGAAGCGGCAGGTGGAAAAGCCTGAGGCGGACGCCATCCGGGAGTTTGCCGAAGAAAATGGCATTACGGCCATCGCCCTGATCGAGGACACCAAGCGTTACTATCCTAATAATGACCTGGCCAGCCATGTCATCGGCTATGTTGGAAGCGACAACCAGGGCTTGGGCGGCATTGAGCTGGAATATGACGATCTGCTTACCGGCACCCCCGGCAAAATCGTCAGTGCGGCGGATGCCAACGGCAACGCCATCGCCACCACCTATGAATCGGAATATGCGCCGGTGGATGGCCAAAGCTTAGTGCTTACTATTGACAGCCAGATCCAATATTACGTGGAAAAGGCTTTGGATCAGGCCATAGCGGACCGGAATCCTTCCGGGGGCGCCTGCGCCATTGTGATGAACGTAAACAACGGGGAAATTCTGGCTATGGCCAGCTATCCGGATTACGATCCCAATGACCCCTTTACCCTTTACACCTCCACCCAGCAGGCCAAGCTGAACCAGCCTATCAGCGAGGACAGCACCACCACTTATACCAATTCTGACCTGCTGTACCAGCAGTGGAACAACAAATGCACCAGCTGGACCTACCAGCCCGGTTCCGTTTTTAAAATCTTTACCGGCTCTTCGGCATTGGAGGAAGGGGTTATCAACATGAACACCACCTTCTCCTGCTCCGGCAGTATGCGGGTGGCGGATACGGTGTTTGGCTGCCATAATTCGGCCGGCCACGGCATTCAGACCCTATTGGAGGCCTATGTGAATTCCTGCAACCCTGCCTTTATCCAGATCGGCCAGGCGCTGGGTGTGGAGAAGTTTTCCGAATACTATGATCTTTACGGCTTTACCGAAAAGACCGGCATTGACCTGCCCGGTGAAGAAGGCGGTTCCAGCAACCTGTATATTTCTGAGGAAAATATGGGCCCGGTGGAATTGGCGTCCAGTTCCTTTGGTCAAACCACCATGGTTACCCCCATCCAGATGATCACCGCCATAGCGGCGGCGGTAAACGGGGGATACCTCTATGAGCCCCATGTGGTGAAGGAAGTGCTGGACCAGAACGGCAATGTGGTGCAGAGCTATGATGCAACCTTGAAGCGCCAGGTCATCAGCGAGGAAGTCAGCGCCGAGATCCGGGAATGCCTGGAGGCCATGGTCAGCGCCAACGGCGGCAGCACCGCCTACATCGAAGGCTACCGCATCGGCGGTAAATCCGGCACCTCTCAGAAAAACAACCAGGACGGCCATTACGTGGGTTCCTTTGCCGCCTTTGCCCCCGCCGACGATCCGGAAATCGTGGCCATGGTGGTAGTGGATGATCCGGATCTGACTCTGGGCAGCTATTACGGTTCTGCGGTGGCGGGCCCCGCCCTGCAGTCGATTATGGGGGACACACTCTCTTATCTGGGATATTCCAAAGAATTCACGGCGGAACAAATTGCCGCCATGGAAAAAACCACCCCCAACCTTACCGGCATGGACATGGAAACGGCAACTTCGTCAGCGGCGGCCAGCGGCTTTGAAGTACGGGTTATCGGCAGCGGGGATACGGTGCAGGATCAGATGCCCAGAAACGGCACAGCCATGACCGAAGGCAGCACCATTTTACTCTATACCGACGATACGGTGGCGCAGACCTGTACCGTGCCCAATGTAGTGGGCATGACTCCAAGGGAAGCCAATGCCGTATTGACGGCGGCAGGATTGAATGTCAGCTATAACGAAGGGGTTGGAGGCACCGCCCAGGCAACGGCGGTGGTAACCTCTCAAAGCTATGCGGAAGGGACACCGCTGGCTGCCGGCACCGTGGTCAATATCAATTTCAGCACCATCACCCGGGATGGATAAGTTTTCGGGATGACGGAAAAAGGAGAACGGTTATGAAATTAAGCCAACTGCTTTTGGAACTTTCTCCCTCCTTTGTGTTTGGAGATGGGGAGATCACCGGCATTACCAACGATTCCCGGAAGGTGGAGCCCGGATTTCTTTACACCGCCGTGCGGGGCACTGTGGCGGACGGACACAATTACTGCGCTTCTGCTCTGGAAAAAGGAGCGGGGGCTGTTGTGGTGGATCACGATCTGGGGCTGGAAAAACAGGTGATTGTTCCGGATACCGCCAAAGCGTATTCCCTGCTTTGTGCCGCCTGGTTCGGTCATCCGGCCCGGCAGCTAAAGCTGGCGGGGATCACCGGCACCAATGGAAAAACCAGTTCCACCACCATCCTGCGGGATGTGCTGGAGCACGCTGGGCATAAGGCGGGGCTGATCGGCACCATCCAAATCGAGTACGACGGCAAAACCTTTCCCAATCCGAATACCACCCCGGATTCCTGGCTGTTTCAGAAAACTTTGCGGGATATGGTGGACGCAGGCTGTGATTTTGCCGTTACCGAAGTGAGCAGCCATGCCCTGGTGCAGCAGCGGCTGTATGGATGTGAATTTGCCGCCGCCGCTTTCACCAATCTGACCCAGGACCATCTGGATTACCATAAGACCATGGAGGCTTATTTCCAGGCCAAGACCATGCTTTTCGGCTATGCCCAAAAGCGGGTGGTCAATATTCATGACCCCTATGGCCGGCGGGTGGCGGAAATGTTCCCCCAAGGGCTTACCACCTTTTCCGTAAGCGATCCCAAAGCGGATCTTTTTGCGGACCAGATTGAAAATCGACCGGATTCGGTGCACTTTACGCTGCACTATCAGGGGAACGCTTATCCGGTGCACTTTGCCATCCCCGGTTCCTATTCCGTGGAAAACGCCCTCACCGCCATCGGGATGGCTTTGGCCCTTCAGCTGCCTCTGGATCGGGTGCTGGAAGCGGTGGAGGCGGTAAAGGGAATCTGCGGCCGCAGTGAGGTGCTGTATTCCGATTCCAATATGACGGTGATGCGGGATTACGCCCACACGCCCGACGGCATTGTGAACATTCTTTCCTCCATCCAAAGCTATGCCAAAGGCCGGGTGGTGGCGGTGTTCGGTTGCGGCGGCGACCGGGATAAGACCAAACGCCCCAAAATGGCGGCGGCGGCAGAGAAGTACGCCGACTTTCTGGTGGTCACTTCCGATAATCCCCGGAGCGAAGATCCCGATGCCATCATCGACGATGTGCTGACGGGGCTTTCCCCCAAGGCCAACTATATTCGCATTACCGACCGGCGAAAAGCCATTGACTATGCCATGACCCACGCCCAGGAGGGAGATATTATTGTGCTTCTGGGGAAAGGCCATGAGACCTATCAGATTTTAAAAGATAAGACCATCCACTTCGATGAAAAAGAAATGGTGCAGCAGCTTTTGGAAGAACACAAAGGGGAAGGAGAACAGGCATGAAGGCGTTTACCCTGACCCAGGCCGCAGAAGGCTGCGGCGGTATGCTGAAAAACCCGGCCGCAGCGGAAATTTTGCAGGTAACCATTGATTCCCGCCAGGTGGAACCGGGAAGCTTGTACATTGCCATTGTAGGGGAACGGTTTGACGGCCACGATTTTATTGAGGACTGCTATCAAAAGGGTGCGGTCTGTGTGGTGAGCCACAAGGAACTGGACACCACAAAACCGTATATCCTGGTGGAGGATACCCGGCTGGCCCTGGGAAAACTGGGGTGC
>CASDQY010000107.1 GCA_949282975.1 uncultured Oscillospiraceae bacterium
TGTAAAGCAGGGAACCGGTTTTTCCCCCGGCCGGCCGGCTTTCGGGATTGAAATAGAAAACACCCCCGGTTCGGGCCGGGGCAAGGGTGTCGGAATACAGTTCCACCGGCTGGGTTTTGGCCAAACGCAGCCCCAGCCCCAAGGCCACGGCAGCGCTGTTTTGGCCGTCCGGGCCCAGAAGAAGCAAAATGCGGGACGACGATTCCATCCGGTTCCCTCCCTGAATCTGGTTACAGGTAGTTTTCCCGGGTGGAGGAGGGTCATTCCTGGGAATCTCCGCCGTTTTTCTGCACCAAAGGGTGGCGGAACCATTCTCCCCCCGGCAGCCGGGGGGAACAGCCAAGCCCCCAAAGGTCTGCCGCCAAAGCGTCCCGCTGAACCTGGGCCAGATTGGAAAACCGGGCCGGGGAAGCGGTCACCGGGATGCCGTGTTTGGGCATGGCGGAAAGCAGTTCTCTTCCCCGGTGGGTCATCCCCAGCAAACGCAGGTATTCCGGCCGGCCAGTCTGTTCCTGCCGGGAAATGCCCAGCAAAGCGCAGTAGAAGATCCGCCGCAGCCGGGCGTTGGTGTACCGCCCGCAGGCGCAGAGGGAAAGGAGCTGTTTTAGGGTGACGGCTTCTTTGGCCGCCCGGAGAATGCGGTGTTCCAATCCTTCCCCCACCTGGGCAATGGCACCCAGGGCTTGGGGGGACATGCTGCGCAGGGCGGCCAGAACCGCCTGCTCCAGCCCCCATTCGGGGCAGCGGGGAGCCTTGGCAAAAAGGGCACGGGCGGCCGGGGGAAGGTATCCTGCGGGGAAACACCCCTCTGTGATCTCCTGCCGCAGCAGGGTGGCGGAAGCGTATTCCCCTTCGGGAGCAAGGCTGTGGTGGCCGGTTCCCTGCCGTGGAACAGGGCAGAGCGTTATGTTTGGGGCATAGTCCCTCACCGCCGCAGCATAGCATACCCCGAGCTGGTTGTTCGGGGTGGCCAAAAACGCTTCCGCCTCTTTCCCATAAAGCATCCTTACCGCCTTGCTGCGGGCTTTGGGATATCCCATCCCTTCCTTTAAAAGCCGGGAAAACAGGGAAGAGCTCTCTGCGGCAGCCACTGTTTGGGCGGCCTGGTGAAAGGAAGGGCCATCCCCGCTTTCACAGCCAAACACCAGCCGGGACACCCCCAGCCGAGCCAGGGAAAGCACCCCCGCCCGGGCAAACAGCTCCGCCGGGGCCAAACTGGCGCTGACCGGCAGGGCCACGGCCAGATCCAGACCGTCCTGCAGCGCCGCTTTTGCCCGAAGGAAGGGGGAAAACAGCGCCGGCCCACCCCGCTGGACAAAATAGCCGCTGAGCACCGCCGCTGTGCAGGAGGCCAGGTTTTTGGCCTGCTGCTGCAAATAACGGTGGCCGTTGTGAAAGGGATTGTATTCCGCTACAATTCCCGCTGCTTCCATGAGAAAACCTCCCCAGAGAAAAATTTTGGAAAAATTGCGCCGTAACCCTTGTTTTTCTGCGGGTTTTGTATTACTATAATATACTGTAGTGTGCTCTGTCAACAGAGAGAAACGAGATAGAAAGGTTGAGGTCCCTATGAAGATTTTGGTAATTAACGCAGGCAGTTCTTCCTTGAAATATCAGCTTTTGGATATGACGGACGAATCCGTAGTAGCCAAGGGCAACTGCGAACGAATCGGCATGGAAGGCAGCGTCATCGGCCACAAGACCGCCGACGGCCGTTCCTTCAAAGAAGAAGTCCCCATGCCCACCCATACGGAAGCCTTTGAAAAACTGGTGGAAATGCTTACCACCGGCGAAAGCAAGTGCATCGATTCCCTGGAGGAGATTTCCGCCATCGGCCACCGGGTGGTGCAGGGTGCTGAGGTGTTCAAAGAATCCTGCCTGGTAAACGACGATGTTGTGGATAAGATCGAAGCGCTCTCCGATCTGGCTCCTCTGCACAATCCCGCCGCTGTGCTGGCCATTCGTGCCTGCCAGAAAGTGTTCGGCAAAAATGTGCCCATGGTAGTGGTGTTTGATACCTCCTTCCACTCCACCATGCCCCCCAAGGCTTATCTGTACGGCCTGCCCCACCAGTATTATGACAAGTACAGCGTGCGCAAGTACGGCTTCCACGGCACTTCCCACCGGTTTATCACCGGCCGGTATGCCGAGCTCACCGGCTGCGACATCACCACCAAAAAACTGATCACCTGCCATCTGGGCAACGGTTCTTCCATCACCGCTGTGCAGGGAGGCAAATGCGTGGATACCTCCATGGGGTTCACCCCTCTGGACGGCCTGATTATGGGCACCCGCAGCGGCGCCATCGACGCCAGCGCCGTGCTGTACATCATGAAGCAGGAAAATCTCAGCCCCGATGAAATGAACACCATTCTGAATAAGAAATCCGGCTTTTTGGGCGTTTCCAAGCTGTCCAGCGATACCCGGGATCTGCTTTCCGCCGCCGGTCAGGGCAACGAGTACGCTGCCGAGGCGCTGGATATGCTGATTTATGAAATCAAAAAATTCATCGGCTCCTACGCCGCCGCCATGGGCGGAGTGGACGCCATCTGCTTCACCGGCGGCATCGGCGAAAACAACGCCATGATCCGGGAAGAAGTGCTGGAAGGCCTGGAGTTTATGGGCGTAAAGGTTGACCATGACCTGAACGAAAAATACGACCACAACGAAGGCTGCTTCTCCACAGCGGATTCCAAGGTGGAAGCCTGGGTCATCCCCACCAATGAGGAACTGCTCATTGCCCGGGATACCAAGGAGATTGTGGAAAAGGCGTAAGCTTTTTCGGCAAAGTGAATACAACGAAAAAATCCGGCGGGTATTTACCCGTCGGATTTTGTGGTAGTGTCTCCTTTTTCTGCGCATTCCCGGCAGATTCCGTACAGCACCGTCATGGAACTGTCCAGGGTAAATCCCTGCTGTTCTTTCAGCTCTCCCGCCACTCGGTTCATGGCGGGGCTCTGCACATGGAACAGTCTGCCGCATTGGGTGCACTTAATGTGATAGTGCTCCTGACAGTGGGAATGGCCGCCGCTGTATTGGTAGCAGGCCGCCTGCCCGCCCCGGAGGGTGTACCGCCGCAGTGCGCCCTCCTGCACCAGACGGTCCAGCAGACGGTATACGGTGGCCTTGCTCACTCCGTCCAAAGCGGCGCAGAGCTGCCCGGCGGTGAGGTGCTGGCCGGGGTGCTGCCGGAAAAAAGCCAGGATTTCCTCACGCTGTTTGGTTTTGTAGCTCTCTTTCATGGGGCGGCCTCCCGGATCAGCGTCAGCAGCTGGGAATGCACCGGGGCCGGTGCCGCCAGACAATCGCTGTTATGGAGAAAATTCACAGGCTGCCCGGCATAATCGGTGATCCGTCCCCCGGCTTCTTCCAGAATGACCGAAGCCCCGGCGTAATCCCAGGGTTTCAGGTTCCGTTCCAGATATCCATCGGTGCGGCCGCAGGCCACATTGCAAAGGTCCAATGCGGCGCTGCCGGTGCGGCGGATGTCCTCGCACCGGGAAAAGATTTGGGCAAAAAGGGCAAAGTTTTCCCGGGCCAGCTCTTTGTCGTAAGGAGAGGTGCCCACGGCGATCAGGCTGTGTTCCAGATCATGCCCTTCCCGCACCCGGATGGGAGAGCCGCCCAAAAATGCGCCTTCTCCCGCTTTGGCGGTGAACAATTCTTCCCGGAACGGGTTGTACACCACCCCCAGGGTGATTCGTCCCTGTTCCAGCAGCCCAAGGCTGACGGCGCTGGCCGGGAAGCCGTGGATCAGGTTGGTGGTGCCGTCCACCGGGTCCAAAATCCAAAGGGGTTTTGTGTGGTCCAGCCTGGAATTGTCCTGTTCCTCGCTCATCAGGGGGATGCTTGGGGTGAGAGCCGCCAGTTCCCTTTTCAAATACTCCTGCACCGCAAAATCCACCTGGGTGACATAATCCGCCCGGCCTTTTACGGTAATCTGTCCCGCCGCTGTGCGGTCCAGCAGGATGTTTCCCGCCTGCCGGACCAATTGGATCACTGCCTGCCATTCCATGCCCTCGTCCTCCTTTGGCTTTATTGTACCGGGCGGGGGAAGGAAAGTCAAGGGAAGGAAGCACCCATGATTGTTGATGGAATGGGCTTGTGTTCCAAGGGGAAATAAGGTATTCTTAAAAACAGGAGGCGCATGTTATGTTGGAGCAGCAGGTCAGCCGGGCCCGCCGGGAGGACGGGATTCTGGAGGATGAAACCATACAAAATCAGACCCTGTCCGGCTTGGATCTTTCCCGGCTGGAGTTTCGTCGGATGCAGTTTTTCCGCTGCCGGTTTGCCGACTGCGATTTTTCCGGGGCGGATTTTTATCACTGCACCTGGTATGGCTGCGATTTTTCCCGGTGCCGCTTTGGGGAAAGCTATTGGAAGCAGAGCCTGCTGCAGGCCTGCCGGGGGGATGCCGCCGTGTTTACCGACAGCATTTTCCGCCAGTGCCGCCTGCAGGACAGTTCCTTTTGCTACGCCAATTTTTCCGGCTCTGCTTTGGAAGAATGCCTCTTTTCCGGAATGCAGTGCCGCCAGGGCGTATTTTCCCGGGTAAAGCTGAAAAAGACCAGGTGGGAGCAAACCGATCTTACCGGCGCAGAATTGTTTCAGACTTCCCTGAAGGGCATGGATCTGTCCCGCTGCGAAATTGCCGGGATCACCCTGTCGGAATCCTTTTCGGAACTGAGGGGGGCCAAGATTTCCCCCTTGCAGGCGGTGGACGTGGCCCGGATGCTGGGCGTACAGATTTTATAGGAGGGGATCGGATGCTGGTTTTGGCCGCTGAAAACAAACAGAACTACCTTCCCCTGCTTCTGCTGGGGGACGAACAGGAGAGCATGATCCACCGCTATCTGGAGCGGGGAACCCTTTACCTTTGGCAGGAAAGGGAGAGTGTGCAGGGTGTCTGCGTGGTGACCGAAGAAGGGGACGGGGTGTTGGAGCTGAAAAACATCGCCGTCCTCCCGGCGTTTCAGCGCCGTGGCATCGGCCGGAAGATGATCGAGGCTTTGCTGGAACGGTACCGGGGGAAATACCGCCTGCTGCAGGCGGGCACCGGGGAAGTCCCCTCCACCATGGGCTTTTACCAAAGCTGCGGATTTTCCTATTCCCATCGGGTGAAGGACTTTTTCCTCCAATACGACCACCCCATTGTGGAGGACGGGGTGCTGTTAAGAGACATGGTGTACTTCCGGAGGGAGTTATAGCAATGAAAAACGGTGGGCCGAATGAGGCGCTGCTGGTTCCCTGTTGGGAAGGGGGAAGCGGCTTTTTGCTTGCAGGCGTTCGCCTTTTGAGAAAAATTTTTCATGGGGTGTAACGGATCCCCCTTGTTTTCCCACATCCAGGGCGAAGGGAACCGGGCCTGCCGGGTGGTTGACTTTTAACATTGCGCAGGGAAAGAAGGTACAATAGAGATGAAATGGAAAAATATGCTCCTCTGCCTGTTGGCTTGCGTCCTGCTGGGACTGACGGCCTGCTCCTCCTCGGAACCGGAACCGGTATTTTCCCATCTGGATACCGCCCAAATCACCTCCGGGGAGGTTCACAACTGGAGCTCTGCTTACTGGGCGGAGATGACCCGGGAGGATGTAGAACGAATCGGGCCGCTGCTTCAAGAGGTGGAGGGGACACCCTTGCCAAACGCCCAGCCGGGACTCATCACCGGCGGCACTCCCGCCGTCCGG
>CASDQY010000108.1 GCA_949282975.1 uncultured Oscillospiraceae bacterium
TTGAAAATCAGCGCCGCCAGCAGGCCAAACAGAATGGCGGCGGCCAGTCCGGCGCTCCCGGCGGTGAATCCGCCCATCAGGACCCCCAGCAGGCCGTACTGATCCACGGCCTCCCGCACGCCCTGGGCCATGAGGTTCCCAAAGCCGGTCAGGGGAACGGTGGCGCCTGCCCCCGCAAAGTCGATCAAATATTGATAAACGTCGAATCCGCCTAAGATAACGCCGGCCACCACATAACTGGTAAGGATTCGGGCCGGGGTCAGTTTGGTATAGTCCACCAGAACCTGGCCGATGGCACAGAAAGCGCCCCCAACCAAAAAGACGTAAAAGTAATTCATCGTCCCCCTCCTTGAAACACCGGCGTAGGGTCGGTGGAAAGATAGACCAGATGGGAGATACAGGGGATGGAACAGCCCTGCTGGCAGCTTACCGTGGACATCAACGCTCCGGTGGCCAAAAACAGCACATTGTGCAGCTTTCCCAATTCCAGCTGCCGCATAAGGTATCCGCAGCCGATGGAGGCGGCGCAGCCGCAGCCGCTGCCCCCTGCGTGGACGTCCTGGGATTTCAGGTCGAAGATCAAACAGCCGCAGTCCCGATGCATGGGAGTGACGCTGACCTGCTGCCGGGCCAGGAGCTGATAAAGCAGCTTGGTGCCTACCTGCCCCAGGTCCCCGGTGAAGATGCCGTCGTATTGGTGGGGCTGGGTGCCGGTGTCCTGAAAATAGGTCAACAGGGTGGCGGCGGCGGCGGGAGCCATGGCGGCCCCCATGTTGTTGATGTCGTGAACGCCCAAATCCTGAATGGTGCCCACGGTCACCGCTTTCAGATAGGGCGGCTTGCAGCCCTTTCCCACCAGTGCTGCGCCGGAGGCGGTGGCGGTCCACTGCGCCGTGGGGGGACGCTGTCCCCCGTATTCCAGGGGATAGCGAAACTGCCGTTCGGCTGAGCAGAAATGGGAGCTGGTAACGGCGAGGATCGGGTCGATCACCCCGTTGTCCCCCAGCAGCGCCGCCAGGGAAAGGGCTTCCGTCATGGTGGAACATGCGCCGTACAGCCCAAAGAAGGGAATCATCAATTCCTTTACCCCATAGGAAGAACTGATACACTGGTTGAGCAGGTCCCCGGCCAGTAAAAGCTTCACCTGTTCCGGCTGGATTTTTGCTTTTTTCAGCGCCAGCTGGCAGGCTCGCTGCTGAAACCGGCTCTCCGCTTTTTCCCAGGTTTTTTCTCCGAAGGTGGTATCGTTTTGGATCTCATCAAACCATTGGGCCATGGGGCCTTCCCCCTCCTTCTTTCCGGCGACGGCGGCGCTGGCAAGCACCGAAGGGGGATGGTTCATGGCAAAGGTGCTGCGGGCAATGGCAGTAGGCAAATAAAGACCTCCTCTCAAGGGGAAAAACAGGTGATTACCGGCGGAAATATCATGTCTATCTATCCGCCGATCCCCGTAAAATAGTACAGGATTCCATAGATCACCGAAGCCGCCACACCGTAAACGATCACCGGGCCGGAAAGGGTAAACAGCTTGGCGCCCAAGCCCAGCACAAAGCCTTCGCTTTTAAATTCCAGGGCGGGGCTGGTAACGGCATTGGCAAAACCGGTGATGGGAACCAATGTCCCTGCGCCGGCAAATTTGGCCAGTTTGGGGTACAGCCCCAGGCCGGTGGTCAGTGCGGAAAGAAAGACCAGCGTTACGGAAGCCAGGGTGGAGGCCTCCTGCTGGGCAAGAAATAATTTGTACAGATCCGTCAGCCCCTGGCCCAGCACACAGATCAGCCCGCCCACCAAAAAGGCGGCGGGTATGGTGCGGCGGCTTTTGGTTGAGGGAACGGTTTTTTGAATCATGGCGTCGTATTCCCGGGGTGTGAGTTTCACGGCAGTTTCCTCCTTTTCTGGAGGTATGTTTTACAGATTTGTGAAAAATATACCTTCCTTATTTACCTTGAATTGCATTTCCCTTTCCGCTGTGGTAAAATGAAGGGGAATTCAGCAAAAAGGAGTATGGCCATGAAACCAAAACACAAAGATCGCCGGAGAAGGACGATTCGTGTCATTGCGCTGATTGCCTGTGGGCTGATGCTGATTTTTGCGATTGTGACCCCGCTGACCATGATGTGGGGCTGACAGAAGCTGAGGGAGTGTGGAGAAAATGGAGTCTCTGAAACGTCGGATCCTGCGGGAAGGGCATTTGCAGCAGGGGCGCTTTTTGTCTCTGGATCATTTTCTGACCCACCGCATTGACATTGACCTGATGCAGCAGATCGGGGCGGAGTTCCACCGGCGGTTTGCCGATTGCCAGATCAACAAAATCCTCACCATCGAATCCTCCGGCATCAGTGTGGCCTGTTTGACTGCGGTGCAGTTTGGGGTTCCGGTGCTGGTGGCCAAAAAAAGCCGCCATCCGGAAAACTATCCCACCGAGTTTTTCCGCTCCAAGGTGAAAAGCTATCGGCACGACACCGTGTATGACATCCTGGTGAGCAAGCGGGAGCTGACCCGGGATGACCGGGTGCTGATTGTGGACGATGTATTGGCCAACGGCGGGGCCATGAGTGGGCTGATTGATTTGGTGCAGATTTCCGGCGCCGCTTTGGTGGGGGCCGGGATTGTCATTGAAAAAACCTTCGAACCCGGCGGGACCATGCTGCGCCGCCGGGGGGTCCGGGTGGAGAGCCTGGCCAGGATTGCCGGAGTGGACGAAAACGGCAAGATTATCTTTGAGGAGTAAGTCATGGAGATCGTTGCGGTCAGCGCCTGCCTTTTGGGGCATTGCTGTAAGTATGACGGCGGCCACAACCGAAATCAGGCGGTGCTGGATTTTTTGAACCGGTATGCCCAAAAGGTCATCCCGGTGTGCCCCGAAACGGCGGGCGGACTGCCCCGCCCCCGGCCGCCGGCAGAAATTCAGCCGGATGGACGGGTGATGGACAACACCGGCCGGGATGTGACCTCCTGTTTTGTGCAGGGGGCGGAAACGGAGTTTCACCGGGTGCGGCAGGCAGGCTGCACCCTGGCAGTCTTGAAGGCGAAAAGCCCTTCCTGCGGGGTGGGACAGGTTTATGATGGCAGCTTTACCCGCACCCTGAAAGAAGGAGACGGCATCTTTGCCGCCGGGCTGCGGCAGGCCGGGGTGAAGCTTTTCACCGAAAAAACGCTGCCGAATTGGGAGCAAACAAAGAAATGACAGGCTGGGTGGACAAAACCCGGCCTTTTTGGCGCAGGACGGAAAGGAAGAAATTATGGGATTTTTTGGAAAATCAGCATATGACTATCTGATTGTAGGATTGGGCAACCCCGGCCCCAAGTACGACGGCACCCGGCACAACGCCGGTTTTCGGGCTTTGGACGCCGTGGCCAAAGAATTTGGCATTGAGGTGGAAAAACGGAAGTTTCAGGGACGGATCGGCCAGGGAGAGATTGCCGGAAAGCGCTGCCTGCTTTTAAAGCCCCAGACGTTTATGAACCTTTCGGGGGAATCGGTGGAAGAAGCCTGCCAATACTATAAAATCGGCTATGAGCGGGTGATCGTTCTGTTTGACGACATTTCTCTGGAGCCCGGGCAGCTTCGCATCCGCCGAAAAGGCACCCATGGCGGGCACAACGGGGTAAAGAGCATTATTGAGTGTACCGGCAGCGAGGATTTCCCCCGGGTGAAGCTGGGGGTGGGCAAAAAGCCCCATCCCGAGTATGACCTGGCGGCCTGGGTGCTGGGCAGGTTTACCCCGGAACAGAATCAGGCCATGGATCAAGCGGTAAGCTGCTGCCCGGAGATCGTAGAACTGATGGTGCAGGGAAAGATCGATCAGGCCATGAATCGGTATAACCGGTAAAGGGAAATCCGGAATGGGAGGAATACGGTGAATCTGTTTGTTTGGGCGGCCGATCGGCTGCCGGAATACCAACAGTTAAAAAATGATTTGCAGCAAAACAAAACCCCGGTGATGGTCACCGGGGTCAGCGGGATCCATCAGGCCCACTTTGCCGCCGCCTTGGCGCTGGAGACCGGAAAGAAAATCCTGCTCCT
This sequence comes from uncultured Oscillospiraceae bacterium, assembly GCA_949282975.1. GTDB lineage: Bacteria > Bacillota > Clostridia > Oscillospirales > Ruminococcaceae > Egerieicola. The sequence continues at coordinate 4,028 of CASDQY010000108.1, forward strand.
CACCCCCCAGGAAGCGGAAGCCCAGCGGATGAAAGAGGATCTTTGCCGTCTGGCGGGGGCTGAAATTGCCCGGGTGTACCCGGCCCGGGAATGGAATCTGCGCTCGGTGCAGACCGCTTCCCGGGAGTATGAACAACAGCGCATCGGGGCGCTGGCGGGATTGCTGGAAGGCAGGGTGCAGGTCCTGTTGACATCGGCAGAAGCGCTGATGCAGCCTGTTCTGCCGCCCAGTCGGCTGAAGGAGATGGTGTTTACCCTTTCTTCCGAGGACACTATGGAGCCCCAGGAATTGGCGGCCAAACTGGTGGACGCCGGGTACAGCCGGGCGGTGCAGGTGGAAGGGCCGGGGCAGTTTGCCCTTCGGGGCGGGATTTTGGATCTGTTCTGTCCCGGGCGCAGCGAACCGGTGCGGATTGAGTTTTGGGGGGATGAGATTGAATCCCTCACCTCCTTTGATTTGGAGACCCAGCGGCGCACCGATCCGGTGGACGCCCTTACCGTGACCCCGGCGGTGGAGGCTATCTGCCCGGACCGGGAAGCATTGGCCGGAAAACTGGCCAGGATGAGCGAAAAATGCCGCAACCCCAAGCAGAAACAGCGGCTGGAAGAGGACGCCGCTTTGCTGGAAGCCGGGGACGGCAGCTTGAATTTGGATAAATACCAACCGCTGTGGGAACAGCCTGCGGGCCTGTGGGATTATTTCCCAGCCGACAGCCTGGTGCTCTGCTCCGATCTGGCGGGAATTCGTGCCCGGGGCAAGGGGGTGTATTCCCAATATCAGGAGGATGTAAAGCTGCTGCTGGAGGAAGGCGAACTGAGCAAAGGGGTGGAGGGCCACTGCTTTGCTTTTTCCGCCGCCTTCGCCCCCTTGGAGCGGCACCCCATGGCGCTGCTGGAAACCTTTTCCCGGGGTTATCCGGATCTTCGCCTGGGCGGGCTGATCCCCTGCCGGTATATGGCGGGTTCCTCCATCGGGGGGGAGCTGAAGGTACTGGAAGAGGATTTGGCCCCTTTGATGGAAGCCGGTTATGCCGTAGCCATTCTTTGCGGCGGGGAAAAGGGCGGCCTTCGGCTGGCGGAGGATCTGCAAAAGCTGGGGATGAAGGCGGAGTATGCCCGGACGGCGGAGGAAATTTTGCCGGGGCATATTCTGATCCTGCCGGGGAGCGTTTCCGGAGGAATGGAATATCCGGACAGCAAGTTTGCCTTGATGACCCTGCGCCGGGAGGGGGGCGTTCCTCAAAAGAAGCGGAAGAAGTACCGCCAGGGAAAACAGCTCCATTCCCTGGATGACCTGACCCCCGGCGATGCGGTGGTGCATTCTTCTTACGGCATCGGCATTTTTCAGGGCATCCAGCAGATCACCAATAAGGGAATCGTCAAAGATTATATCAAGATCCAGTATGCCGGCACCGATGTGCTCTATGTGCCGGTGACCCAGTTGGATCTGGTGAGCCGGTACATCGGCCCTCGGGAGGACAGCAAGGTAAAGCTGAACCGCCTCAATTCCGGGGACTGGCAGAAAACCAAGCAGCGGGTGAAGAAAGCCTGCGACGATATGGCCGACCAGCTTACCAAACTCTACGCCCAGCGGCTGCAGCAGAAGGGATACGCCTTTTCTGCGGATACGCCCTGGCAGCGGGAATTTGAAGAGCGGTTTGAATACGAGGAAACCGAGGACCAGCTTACCTGCATCCAGGAGATTAAGGAGGACATGGAGCGCCAGGCCCCCATGGACCGGCTGCTTTGCGGAGATGTGGGGTTCGGCAAAACCGAAGTGGCCCTGCGGGCGGCATTTAAGTGCATTATGGACCACAAGCAGTGCGCCATCCTCTGCCCTACTACGATTTTAGCCTGGCAGCACTACCAAACCGCCTTGCAGCGATTTGAAGCCTATCCGGATATCCGCATTGACCTGTTAAGCCGGTTCCGCACCCCTAAACAGCAGCAGGAAACCCTGGCCAAGCTGAAACGGGGCGAGGTGGATCTGATTATCGGCACCCACCGTTTGGTGCAGAAGGATGTGGAGTTTTTGGATCTGGGCCTGGCTGTCATCGACGAGGAACAGCGGTTCGGCGTGGCCCATAAAGAAAGGTTTAAGGAGATGTTCCACGGGGTGGATGTGCTTACCCTTTCCGCCACCCCCATCCCCCGGACGCTGAATATGGCCATGAGCGGCATTCGGGATATGTCGGTGATCGAACAGCCGCCCCAGGACCGGCACCCGGTGCAGACCTATGTGGTGGAGCACGACGAGCTGTTTTTGGCGGAAGCCATCCGCAAAGAGCTTCGCCGGGGCGGGCAGGTGTACTATATCCACAACCGGGTGGAATCCATCCAGGCCAAAGCCAACAAGCTTGCGACCCTTCTGCCCGATGCACGGATCGGGGTGGCCCACGGCAAAATGCCGGAGGACCAGCTCAGCGATATTTGGAAGCAGCTGATGGACCACGAAATTGATGTGCTGCTCTGCACTACCATCATCGAAACCGGGGTGGACGTGAAAAACGCCAACACCCTGATCATCGAAGACGCTGACCGCTTGGGACTCAGCCAGCTTTACCAGCTTCGGGGCCGGGTGGGCCGTTCCACCCGCCGGGCCTACGCCTATTTTACCTTCCGGCCGGAAAAGGTGTTGAGCGAGATTGCCACCAAGCGGCTCAATGCCATCCGGGAATTCACCAGCTTTGGCAGCGGTTTTCGCATCGCCATGCGGGATTTGGAGATCCGGGGCGCCGGCAGCGTCCTGGGTGGGCGGCAGCATGGGCACCTGGAAGCGGTTGGGTACGATCTGTATATCCGGCTGCTCTCCGAAGCCCTGCAAAAAAGCAAGGGGCAGCAGCCGTCTTCGGAAGCTGCCGAATGCGTCATTGACCTGCGGCTGGACGCCCACATTCCGGAATATTATATTGAAAACCTGTCCCAGCGGCTGGATGTGTACAAAAAAATTGCCTCCATCCAAACGGTGGAGGAACAGCGGGATGTGTTGGACGAACTTATCGACCGGTTTGGCGAACCGCCCAAATCGGTGGTGAGCCTGAGCCGGGTCGCCCTGCTCCGCAATATTCTGGCGGGCTTTGGCTTTGAGGAAATCGGCCAGCGGGGCGATAATCTTCTGCTCTATCCCCACGCCTTGGACATGAATCTGGCGGGAGAACTGGTACAGCGGCTGCCCGACCGGGTGACGGTAAATGCCGCCGGCAGGCCTTTTTTGGGGGTGCGTCTGAATCGGAAGGATGTGCCCAGAACCTTGCAGGAAATTGCGGATACCCTGTCCGATTGGAAGAAAAACGCCCCGGCCAGTTGACTTTTTTGTGAAAAAACTGGACAAGTCTTTGCGGAAACGGTATAATAAAACAGGTTTATGCCAAAGGGGCATTCTACATTAGAACGGAGGAAACAAACCATGAAGAAAATAAAGAGCGTGCTGGCGGCCGCTCTCTGCGGCGCCCTCTGCCTGGGGCTGGCGGGTTGCGGCCCGGACCAGACGGTGGTCAGCGCCGGAGATTACAGCGCATCCGCCGCTATCTATGTCCTCAGCCAGATGAATGCGTTGAACGAGGTTTCATCCCAGGATGGGTACGATGCCACCTTGGAGGATGTGTGGAGCAACCAGATCGAAGGCCAGTCCATGGAAGATTGGATCAACAACCGGGCGCTGGATCTCTGCCGGGAGTATGTGGCCACAAACAAGCTCTTCGAGGAGAAAGGCCTGACCTTGACCGAGGACCAGCAGAGCTCCATTGACGAATATATGACAAGCACCTATCCCAACTACGAGGACCTGTACACCCAGATCGGGGTGGCCGATTCCTCTTACGAGAACTACCTCACCTTCAACAGCCGGTATCAGGAGCTGTTTTTGGACCGCTACCAGGAAGGCGGCGAAGCGGCGGTTGCGGAAGAGGATCTGCGCAGCTTTTACTGCGATAATTTCGACGAAGTAAAGATCCTTTCCTTCTCTTACACCGAGGACACTTCTTCCGACACCTCCACCGACACCAGCTCCGATACCGAGGATACTTCCCTGGAAACGGTGCAGGCCACGGCCCAGGGCTATCTGGATCGGATTCAGGCCGGCGAAGACGTGGACCAGCTGATTTACGAGTACCAGCAGTCCACCGCTTCCGATGCTTCCAGCGTGACGTTGAATGATTCGGTGGACAATATCACCATCATTCCTGCCAGCGGGGACAACACCACCACTTACAGCGACGACGTCATCCATCAGATGGTGGAGATCGCCCAGGAGGGCAGCGCCCTGATTCAGGACAGCGAAAACAGCCGCCTTTATGTGGTGTACAAGATGAATCAGGACACCAATCAGGAATACTACGATGCAAACCGGGACAACATTCTTTACGAAATGAAGTACGACGAGTTTGAACAGTATCTGATTGATTATGCCAACAATGAAATGGGCGCTTCGGTAAATGGCATGATTCAGGGCCGGTATTCCTGCCGGACGGTGTATGATGCGCAAAATGACTTCATGGCCAGTCTCTACAGCCAGTATTACAGCGGCTGATTGCAAAGCAGCAGTGAAAGAAAAATAAAGCGAACCTCAGTGCGGACAGCCTGGGGTTCGCTTTTTCAGTCCGGTTCCAAACATTCCAGCAGCCGGACAATGATTTCATTGGACACCAAAAACCCCTGGGGCGTCAGGGCGATCCGCCCTTCTCGGTGTTCCATCAATCCTTCCCGGATGCAGCGGCGGCAGAACGGCTCCGCCTTGGAAAGGGAACAGTGATAGGTTTCTTTCAACCGGGTCAGGGAGATTCCCTGTTTTAGCCGCAATCCCAGCAGAACCGCCTCTTCCGGCGGGTCGATTTGGGATTCCAGCACCTGCTGATTGGTTCCTCTGCTATCCAGAAAAGCGGAGAGATCGTCGGGGTAACACAGCCGCTGCCCCTCCCAAAAGGAATGGGCCGCCGGGCCGAACCCAAGGTATTCTTTGCCCTGCCAATAAAGCAGGTTATGCTTGCTCTCCCAACTCGGGCGGGAAAAATTGCTGATTTCATACTGACGGTACCCCGCCTGCTCCAAAAAGGATACCGTTTGCAGATACAACCGGCGGCAGCGCTCTTCCTCCTGGGTGAGGGCTAACATTTCCGGCGTGTAAAAAGGGGTGCCCGGCTCCGCTTTCAGAAGATAGGCGGACACATGGGCGATGGGCAGGGCCGTCAGCCGGGAGAGGGTCTCGCTCAGGCTGGCTTCGGTCTGCCCGGGGACTGCCAGCATGAGATCGGCGCTGAGGTTATCAAATCCGGCTTCTGCCGCCTGAAGGATGGCCTGCTCCGCCTGCCCGGGGGAATGGAGCCGCCCCAGCTGCTTCAGTTCTTGCTCATTCAAAGACTGCACGCCGAAGGAAATCCGGTTGAAGCCACCCTGCCGCAGCTTTTTCAGCTTTTCCAGGGAGCACAGCCCCGGATTGGCTTCCAGGGTGATTTCCTCCGGCCGGCCGAACACCCGGCAGACGGTGTCTTTGATTTGCAGCAGTTGTTCGGCGGGAAGGAGGCTGGGGGTTCCGCCGCCGAAATAAAGGGTTTTGGCGGCGATTCCTTTTCCCCGCCAGGTTTCCAGCACCCGGCAGAGGGTGTCGGCATATTCCTGCCATTTGGACCCAGCATGGGGCAGGGAATAAAAATTGCAGTAGGGGCATTTGGCGGCGCAGAACGGAATGTGGATGTAGATTCCCGCTTCTTTCATAGCTGCTCCTTTAGGGCGTTGGCCAGGCGAATCCATCCCTCAAAGGGAACCGCCTCCGCCCGGACGGTAAGGGGCAGCCCGGCCCGGGCCAAAGCCTGCTGGACCCCTTCTTTGGAAAGGTGCAGGGCGGAGGACAGCGGATTGGCCAGGGTTTTGCGGCGCTGGCCGAATCCTGCCCGGACGGCGGCAAAGAGCAGCTTTTCGTCCGTGACTCCGTAATCCGGGTTGGGATTCACATCCAGCCGGATCACCGCCGAGTCTACATTGGGGGCCGGGAAAAAACTGCCCCGGCTGACCGAAAAAAGCTGCCTTGGAGTGCTGTAATACCGCACCGCAAAGGTCACTGCGCCGCATTCCCGGCTGCCGGGTTGGGCGCAAAGGCGGGCTGCCGCCTCCTTC
>CASDQY010000109.1 GCA_949282975.1 uncultured Oscillospiraceae bacterium
CGCCAGCAGCAAAACGGCCTTGCAGACATTGTCGGCAATCATGCAGTACCATACCTCCCGCAGGCCAAATCCCCAAACCTGAACACAGAAAAAGGTCAGCAGGATGCGCACGCCCCACATTCCGATGGTTTCCACCAAAAAAGCATACCGGGTGCGGCCAAGGCCGTAAAACACGCCCTCCAATACCACCATCAGGCCAAAAAACGGCTCCGAAAGGGCTACAAGCTGAAGCATTTCACCCCCCAGGCTCACCACCGCTTCTACAGGAGAAAACAACCGCATCAGGGGATCCGCCCCCACAAACAAGAGCAGTCCGCTGATGCACATCAGCGCCAAAGTCAGCCCAATGCTGAGCTTGGCCACCGTTTTCAGCTTGCGCAAGTCCCGTTCCCCACGGGCATTGCCGATCAGGGCGGAGGTTGCAGTGCGCAGCCCGTAGCCGGGAACATAAAAGATGGTTTCCGCCGTCACGGCGATGGAATGGGCGGCGAACACGGTGGTACCCATGCCGGACACCAGGCTGGCAAACACCACATAACCAAGGCAGGACACCAAACTGGTGCCCAGCACAGGAGCGCCTACGATAACACATTCCCGCAGCAGGGACTTTTCCACGGAAAAGCTCTTCCAATTCCAATGAAACCAGGATTTTTTCCGAAAGAACCAATACATCAAAACACCGGAAAGGGTGTAGGAAACGGCGGAGGCAATGGCCGCTCCCGTTACGCCCAGGCCGGCGGCATAGATCAAAAGGGTATTTAAAACGATCTTCAATCCATTGGCCGCCACGCTGATGAGCATGGGGGTGCGGGTATCCTGTACCGCCCGCAATGCAGCGCCCAAAACCGTACTGGCCGAGCGAAACACCATGGGAAGACTGATGATAAAATAATAGCGGGAAGCCTCCTCTTGAATGGCAGGCTCTGCCCCCATCCAGGCGGGCACAAAGGGGCTGATCCCCAAAGACACCGCTCCCAGCAGCACGCCAAACCCAACGGATAAAAACAAAGCCTGCTGGGAGAGCTTTTTCACCTGCTCCCGATCCCCTTCCCCGGCAGCTTTGGAGATCAGGATCAGAACCGCTGTGCCGATGGCGCCGGGAATGCTGTTAAACAGCCAGGTGACCGTGGTGGTGATGCTGTCCGAAGCGGTAGCCTGTTCTCCAAGCTGCCCCACCATGGCAGTATCCACATATTGCAGCAGCGTTGCCAGTACTTCCTCCACAATGGTGGGAATGGAAAGAGAGATCAAAGTGCCCAGAAGGGCGGCAGAATAAGATTGTTTCCAATGTCGGCGGGAGAAGGTCATAACGCTTCCCTGCCCCGCCGGATATGCAAAATCATGTTTCGATTCCTTCCCTTATCGTGAAAAATTGGTAAGCACCTTGGGGTTTTCCGGCGGAAGAATCCCCTGCTGTTTGCCCAGCTCCAGACATTTTAATAACCAGGCCATGTTTTTTCCAATGTTATACATGGTCATTAAGCCTTCTTTATCCTGCTGCACATCCTCCGGTTGCCTGCCGTAAACATGGTTCCAATAGGTGGAGGACACCACCGGCATGGAGCAAATGGTGAAATACTTATTGATCACATCCATCGAAGCGGTGGTGCCTGCCCGCCGGGCGCTGAGCACCGCTGCCGCCGGTTTCTGGAAGAAATTTTTGCCGCAGGAATAGAACGCCCGATCCATCACCGCCATCAGCCGGGCGCTGGGGTGAGCATAATACACCGGCGAACCAAATACAAAACCGTCGCACTCCGCCGCTTTTTCTGCCAATTCATTGGCCCGATCGCCAAACACGCACGCCCCGGTGGTACGGCAGCGATGGCAGGCAATGCAGTCCGGCAAAGGCTCATTGCCCACAAAGAAGAATTCGGTTTCTACTCCTTCTTCCTCCAAGGCACGGGCTACTTCCCGCAGGGCTACATTAGTGCATCCATTTTTCCGGGAACTGCCGTTGACCAGTAAAACTTTCATTTGAACCATCCTTTCTTCGGCAAAACAGCCCGCCAAAAAGGGCGGTCTGTATCCATGATTGAGTTTTATTATATCGGATTACTGCAAAAAATTCAATACTCCCATGGGAAAAGACACGGAAATCAATTTTCATGGGACTAATCAAAATTACCTAATGGAAACAGCGGTATTTCCATTGGAAAAAACCGGTTCTGTTATTTGCAAATTATTTTTGTCCCGATTTGGGTGCAAACCGGTTGACGATGGGAAATAGCCTTCCCCTTGAGGGGATAAGGTCGATGCCCAGGCATCCGGATGAGGTGGATCAATCCCACAACTTTTCTGCTGAAAAAACTTGTTCGCTTCCACCTCATCAGTCAAGGCTCCGCCTTGACAGCTTCCCCTCAAGGGGAAGCCAGAACTGCGCCTCTTTCTGCCAAGGATAAAATCTCAAAATTGATTTCCGTGATGAAAAGATCAGCCTTCCCCGCTGCGATCCACCGGCGTATAGTCGATCTGCGAGGTTTCCTGAGTCGCTTCCAGCTTAAACAGAACCGGCCGCAGTCCGTCATTGCAGCACACAATGGCTACACCGGGTTTGCGGATCCAGTCGCCATAATAGAACAGCTCCTCCCCTGCCCCATGGGCCAGGGCAAAGACATACTGATAGATTGCTTTCCATGCTTCATCGCAGAATCCTTCCGGTTTGGCATAGTCGGCGTAAAACACCTGGCCCTTTTCCATCATGGGACAGGCTTTCAGCCCCTTGACGCCGTATTCTTCTGCCAAAGCGGAATTCAACGTGGTTTCCAAAACGGTAATTTTCACTTTTTTCATAAGCGACACTCCTTCTTGATGCGATGATACAGGGAGGTGGAAACAGGCCTGCCCCATTTTCCATTCCCTTGAATTTCGTTCCGGGGAATGCAGCCTCGTTTAAAACGCAATTTAAATCTTCCCTTAGCTGCAAAACCACGGCGAGCCAATCGGCCCGCCGTGATCTTTACTAGAACGATTTACGGATTTCCATCAAAATCCCAATTTTTTGGAGAAATCAGCGGCCAGCTCTTTCTGCTGGGCGGCGGCATCTTCTTTCTTGGAGGCGATGGTGGTGTAGTAGGCCTTGATCTTGGGCTCGGTGCCGGAAGGACGGATAATGACCTTGGCGCCGCCTTCCAGATGGTACGCCAGCACCTTGGATTTCGGCAGATCGATCTTGGACACTTCCCCGGTGACCAAATTCTTGGATTCATGAGTGATGTAGTTGTCGATCTGTTCCACCTTCAAACCGGCAATTTCGGTGGGCGGTGTAGCCTGCAGGCTATCCATAATATCAGCCATCCGCTGCATCCCGTCGGCACCTTCACAGACGAAAGACTGCTGGACGTGGTGATAATAGCCGTATTCGTGGTAGATGCTTTCCAGGAAATCCAGCACGGAAACGCCCTTGCTCTTAAGATAGGCGGCCATTTCGCAGATCATCATGGAGCCCACCACGGCGTCCTTATCCCGGGCATGGGTGCCCACCAAATAGCCGTAGCTTTCTTCAAAGCCGAAGATGAACCGTTCCGGATGGCCTTCTTCTTCCAGGAAGTGAATCTGTTCGCCGATGTACTTAAAGCCGGTGAGCACCTGGCGGAACTCCACGCCGTATTTCTTGGCGATCTTGCCGGCAATGGCGGTGGAAACCACGGTAGAGACAGCCACCGGTTTTTCCGGCATGGTGCCCCGTTCGATTCTGGTGTAGCAGATATATTCCATGAGCATAGCGCCCACTTCGTTGCCGGTAACCAGCACATAGTTTCCGTCACGGTCAGGAACCGCAATGCCAACCCGGTCGCAGTCGGGGTCGGTGGCCAGCATCAGGTCCGCCTTTACCTCTTTGCAGAGCTTCAGGCCCAGATCCAAAGCTTCGGCGATTTCCGGGTTCGGGAAGGGGCAGGTGGGGAAATTGCCGTCCGGCAGCTCCTGTTTCGGAACCACGATCACGTCGTCAATGCCAATGCGGCTGAGAATGGTGCGAACCGGAATGTTGCCGGTGCCGTTGAGGGGAGAATATACGACCTTCAATCCGGCATCTTTGCAGAGGTCGGCATTGATGGACTGGCTGAGCACAGCCTGATAGAACGCTTCTTCCACTTCTTTGGGCACGGTCTGGATCAGGCCTTTGGCCACGCCTTCGTCGAAGTCCATGGTCTTGACGCCGGTAAAGATATCCACGCTCTGGATATTGGCCAGCACGGCGGCGGCGCCTTCGTCGGTGATCTGGCAACCATCGTCCCCATATACCTTATAGCCGTTGTACTTGGCGGGGTTGTGGGAAGCCGTGACCATCACGCCGGCCTGGCACTTCATATAGCGGGTGCCGAAGGAGGTGCAGGGAACCGGCATCAGCTGGCCGTAGAGCATGGCGGTAACACCGTTGGCGGCCAGGACCCGGGCGGTCTCTTTGGCAAAGAGGTCGCTCTTAATCCGGCTGTCATAGCCGATACAGACTTTGGGGGAATCGTACTTGGCGTTGAGGTAATCCGCCAAACCCTGGGTGGCCTGCCGCACCACATAGATGTTCATCCGGTTGGTGCCGGCGCCCAGCACGCCCCGCAGACCGGCCGTGCCGAAGGCCAGAGTTTGATAAAAGCGATCCTTGATGGCTTCTTCATCGCCGGCGATTTCTTCCAGCTCTTTGGTGAGATCCGCATCTTCCAGATCCTGGCTGGACCAGAGTTTGTACAGTTCCATTTCAGACATTGTCATTCTCCATTCTCAAGCGACCGTTTTTCCCAGGTCTCCTCCGTCGCTTGAAAAAGGAGCCCTTTTCCTGCGCTCGCCAGGGGAAAACAAAAGCGGTTCCGCCGCACAGGAAAGCGGAGGCTTTTGGGTTTAACAAAGGTTACCAGGCGGTGAAGCCATAGGTGGAAAGGGTGAATCCAAACCGGCTTACCAGCTGCCGGAAGATTTCTAAAGAGGAATTCAGCGTTTGGTTTAATCCCTCTGCCATCCGCTGTTGCGCCTGGGGATCAGACACTGCCTGCTGAGCGAACCGCATGGGGAAATTATGGTCAATCTCGCTGCAGTTCCAGGTACCAGACATATTTCCATTGGAATCAGAATAGCTCAGGCGGATGGCCCCGTTTTGATACAGAGTGAAATCCAACCATTTGCTGCCGTCGGCGGTGAAATAATAGACGGTCACATCCCCCAACTCGGTAAATAAATAGGGGGTGAGTTGAAAACTCCCCAACGTATCTTCATAGATCCAGTTTCCGCCTGCAGTGTCTTCCAGCCAGACGTTCAGCCCTTCAAAGGGATATTCCGGCAGGGGGACGCCGCAGTACTCGCAAGCATACTTCCCAAAATGCTCCGGCGGAATGATATCCCCATATTCGGTGTACCCGCATTTGGTGCACTCATAAATATGTTGACCCGGCGTAGAGCAGGTGCCGGCGGAACCTATATTATGAAAAGTATGCTGGCAGGCCGTGGCCTGGGGGGCCGGTGAAGTTTGAGGCGTGGTTGTGGTGGTTTCCACCTCAGGCTGGGCGGAAGGGGTTGCCTGCGAAGCAGAAGAAAGCTCCTTGGGCTGTGATGCAGCCGAAGAAGTCTGAGAAACTTCCTGCTGTACCGGCTGGGTTTTGACGTCGGTTTCCAGGGCTGAAGCGCTCTGAGAAACGGAGGAAACGCTGTCCTCCACCTGAGATTGTGTCTCTTTCAGGTTATTTTCCTGCCCGGAACAGCCGCAAAGCAGCAGCATAGCAGCGCAGAGAGCCGCAGCTAAAACCCGTTTTTGTCTTTTCATCCTTTTCCCATCTTTCCAAACACACGGCTGAGTTGATTACAAAACGATGATGCCTGCCAAATTCAATCCGGTGAGCAAAGCCTGCTGGGCCGTATAATCGGCGGAGGATACCACCAAGGTGACATTGCCTCCGGCAGACTGAACCTGCCCCACCAACTGGGTGAGTACTCCGGCGCTGTCCAAAGCTTCATAGCCCGCCACGGCATTGGCCCCGGTGAGGGAAGCAAAGTCCAGCGTAAAGGCCGGATTGGCGGAAAGGCCGGCGGAAGTACCGCCATAAGCGGCGGCGTTGAGGCCCAGATAGCTCAGCGCATCGCTGACCGGAAGGACAGCAGCCCCGGTGGAGGCAACTGCGCTCTGCACCTCCTGAACAAACTGGGTGAGGATCGCAGACTGGGTGGCGCCGGTGGTGTTATGCTGGTTGAGGATGGCTTCGGTAAATACATTGCCGCTGGGGAACACCACATCGTCCAGCAGAATGGTGTCAAAGCCGGCGGCAGCTACCTCCTGGGCAATCTGCGCCAGGTAGGTGCGGGCAACGTCGGTATAGGGATCCAGATAGGCATGGGAACCTTCCGCATTGGGGGTGCCCTGCCACAGCCGGGATCCGCCGGAAGTAAAGGTAGCGTCGGTGCCGATGGAGCCGTACCGGTCCACAAAACAGCCGATCCGGGCCACAGGGGTCAAGCCGGCGGCTTCGATGGCCTGGCAAAGCTGTGCGGCGTCCACCGCACCCGCCGCCACAGCGCCGTTATTTACGGCACGGGGCACCCCGCTGTTGTAGTACAGCGCACCCTGGCCGTCCTTTAAGGTAACGGCAACGGCGGTATAGCCCTGAGTGCGGGCAGAATCCAAAAAGCTCTGCCACTGGGTGGAATCCAGCAGGATTTCCCGGGGCATGGTCAGAGCGGTGTATCCCGGCTGGGACACCGGGGTAACGCCCCCTTCCTCTTCCCCGCCGGAAACGGTGCCGTCCTCCAAAGCGGAGGAGGTTTGAGAAGAGGTGACTTCCCCGGAATCGGAACCCGAGTCAATCAAGCTGAAAATCCATCCCGTCGCCACATAAGCGGCGGCGATGATGCATAAAATAAACAGGACGAATAATATTTTCTTTCCGGCGCCGCCGTTCTTCCGGCGGCGGGATTTGGAACGGTATACTTTTCTGCCTTTTTGGGCCATGGAGCAGATCTCCTTTGCATTTCTTAACAAATCGTTTCACGATCCGGGCACTCGGATCCTCTTACGATTTCTATTATACACAATTTTCGTGAGAGTGCAAGAGCGTTCCAGAAAAGCCAAAGGCCCTTTTTGAAAATTTCAGAAACTGTTTACAGAGCGACGGTATGGCCGATCATCCCATAAACCGCCAGGCTTAAAACGCCGATGTAGATCAGCATGGCGGGAAATCCCCGGAAGGATTTGGGGATGGCTTTGCTGCGCAGCCGGGGAGCCGCCACCCGCAGCAGCCATACCGCCAGCGTGTAGCCGATTCCGGCCCCCAGGCCGAAGCCGATGACCCCGGCCAGATCCAGGCCGTAGCTGGTAGAAAGCAACACACTGCCCAGCACCACGCTGTTTAAGGCCGAACGGTGGATGCAGAGCCGCAAATCCTTTTTGCGGGGCTGCTTGACCTTGCTGGTTGCCAGAACAGCGATCAAATAAAACAGGCAGATAATGACGCTGTAGGCCAGGGGAAACAGCTCGTAGCTGTATACAAACTGATTGACCCAGGGAGTAATAAAGTAAGCGGCAATGCTGGAAAGCAAAATGGTAGCGGTGAGCACTGCGCCGAAAGGAAGCAGAAGCCGGTGGTCCCGCATCAGCCATACCGCCGTCGAGCTGCCCATAGCCCGGCTTAACAGGCTGTTTTCCAAAAAGATGGCCACCAGGCCGTAAATAAACATCTGCCCCAGAAAGGAGAAGATCAGATCCATGGTTATTCCTCCTCCCCATTGCCGGGTTTGTTCAAATGTTCCCGATACCGGCGCACTGCCGCCGCCAAAAATCCCAGCAGCACAAAGCCGCCGAACGGCAGGGCCATTACCGAGAAGGTGAAGGGCAAAGCCACGGGATTGCCCCAAAGGGTGTTGTAGGCCAAAAGCTCCCGGATCACGCCGGTGAGAAGGATGACTACTTCAAAGCCCAGGATATAGGTGACCAGTTTTCCCAGCATCTTTTTCTTGGGCAGGTGCAGCAGGCTTTCTTCCGTTTTTCCCACCAGCACCGAATTGGTTACCAGCAGGGGCAGAAAGATACCCACCTGCTGAACGTTTCCGGGGAAGAGATCCCGGCACCAAAGAGAGGTGGGGATAAAAACCCCGCAGGCCAACAGCACCGCAACAATGGCCCGGATGGTATAGGGGGTCTTTTTGGGCAAAAAGGAAAGCAGAACCACCGTCACAAAGGTGATCACCGCAAAGGCCAGACCCAGCAGGCAGGCGTTTTTTAAAGTGGTGGCCGCCACCACAATGGGGGCGATGCAAAGCCCCTGCACCAGCACAGTATTGCGGGTAAGCAGATTATCGTATTCCTGGAACCCCTTCCGGTGCCCCTGATACAAGGCCTTCAGCATGACTTTGCCTCCTTTTTCCCGCTGCGCCACCGGGCAATCTGATGGGACAAGCGTCCCCCCAGCCGGTCAAATTCTTTGGACAGAGGGCTGGCCAGCAGCAGCACAAAACAGAGATCGGTTTCCAGCGCCCCCACATAGCGAAAGCACATCACCCCCACGGCCACGCCCACGCCGTAGAACACCTGTCCCCAGACGTTGTTCGGGCCGCTGACGGGGTCGGAAGCCAAAAACAGAATGCCGAACAGCAGCACGCCGCTGCTCAGCTCATAGATGATGGAAGGCAGGATTCCGGCAGGCACCCGTGGAAACAGAGCGGCAAGCACAGCCACTGCTGCCACGGCGGAGACGGTGGTTCGCCAGGGGATGGTTTTCAACAGGCAGAGGGCCACGCCGATCACCAGCAGGGCGGCGATGCAGGTCACGCCCATCGCCCCGGAAAAGCTGCCCAAAAGCAGATCGGTGTAGCTGACGCTGGGGGTTCCCCCTACCGTCAGCACCGAAGCAGGAGAGGTAGCATAGGTGATGGAGGCCGTGTCCAGCACCGGCTCCAGCCCCAAAGACTGGCCCAAAGCGGGGTAAGACAGGGCCGTATCCCCGAACGCCAGGCTCACCACCGCTACCCCCAGGGCAGCGGGGTTGAAGATATTCCGCCCGGTGCCGCCGAAAAGGTATTTGCCGATCAGCAAGCCAAACACCACTCCGCAGATCACCCCGTACCAACTGATGCTGGCAGGGAGCAGCAGCGTGATTAAAAGGGCGGTGATATAGGAGGAAAGATCCCGCTTTTTCCGTTCCAGCCCAAACAGCGGGCGGAAGATCAGATCGCAGAGAAAGGCGCAGATCAAACCGATGACCAAAAGCAGCGCCGCACGGGGGCCGTACAGACAAATGGGTATGGGGCAGAGCAGCAGCAATGCCGCCAGCAACCGGACGCACCGGCTTTGATACTGGGGAGTTAAACTGGGCATAGCAAAAATCCTTTCCCCCCGCCCCAGGGGAAACGGGGATGAAATGCCGCCTGTGGGCCGGGTGTGAAATTGCGGATACATCTTCACACCGTATTTCATCGTTGTTTCCCAGACCCGGACAAGCACCTTCCCGCAGCCCGGGGAATACACTGGTCCTAAGCCGAATGCAGAGGAGGAGATGAACTTGAAAATCGAGGCCATTGACGAGGCCACCATCAAGGTGGTGCTCACCAACAAAGAAATGAACGCCTATCATCTGTCCTACGAAACCATGGACAGCAACGATACCGCCACCAAAAAGCTGTTAGTGGCTGTGCTGGGGCGGGTCAAGGGGAAAACCGACCTGGACCTGGAGAACAGCAGGCTGTTTGTAGAGGCCTACCCTCTGGGTGAAGGCGGGCTGATTTTATATGTCAACTTTATGAAAAACACGGCCAAGCCGGTCCGCAGCAGCGGACTGAGCACACCGCTTGTTTTTTCCTTTTCCAATCTGGAAGCGCTCTGCGCCGCCTGTCTGCGGCTGCAAAAACAGGTGCCCCACCTGATCCTGCAAAGCAGGCTGTACCGTGTTCAGGACGGATACCACCTGGTGCTTTGGAGCTACTGTCGCCTGGAGCAGCGCCTGCTGCGGATTCTGCGGGAATACGGCAGGCTCAGAGGCAAAGGTGCCGTCGCCTGCGCATGGACCCAGGAACACGGCAAAGCCCTGTTGGAGCAGGACGCCGTAACGGTCATGGCGGAGCTGGGCTGATGTGCGCCGGCAGACGCCGAAACACCGACAAAACCCATTGGCAAACCGGTTTTCCCGGCAACAAACGGGGAGGGTGATAAATATCACCCTCTCGAAATTTTGTCAACGGTATTCCGCATCCAGAAGCAGCAGACGGTCAATTACCTCTGCGGGGTTATCCTGATCAAAGATAAACGAACCGGCCACCAGCACATTGGCGCCGGCGTCAATGGCTACCCGGGCGGTGACATAGTTAATGCCGCCGTCCACCTGGATGTCCAGATTGGGATTGATCTGATCCGCCAAACTGCGCAGCAGGCGGATTTTGTCCATCATGCTGCTCATAAAGGTCTGGCCGCCGAAGCCCGGCTCCACCGTCATCACCAGAATCTGATCCACATCGGTGACGTAGGGCATCACCGAGGCCGCAGGGGTGGAGGGCTTGATGGCGATGCCCGCCCGGCAGCCCATGCCCTTGATCTGAGCCACGGTAGCCCCCACATTGCTTTCACTTTCCAGATGGAAGGTGATCTGATCCGCCCCGGCATCCACAAACCGTTTGGCGTAATCCAAAGGGTGGGAAATCATCAGATGAACGTCCAAAAAAGCGTCGGTGGCTTTTCGGGTTGCTTTCAGCACCGGAAAGCCGAAGCTGATATTGGGGACAAAGTGACCGTCCATCACGTCGAAGTGCAGCGCTCCTGCGTTTTCCACCCGTTTGATCTCTTCCCCCAACCGGCAAAAATCCGCCGAGAGGATGGAAGGCATAATTTTTATCATACCGCTTCCTCTTTTCTGCCATAAACTGGCTGTCAACTTCCAGGGCCGTTCCTTAATCTCTGTCTATTGTAACAAAAAAGAGGAAAAATTGCAAGGGAAAATTGTGAAAAACTCTGTTATCCTTCCAGGAGGAATTCCAATTCCTCCGGCAGGTCATTGAGGTACATCCAGATAGCGTCGGTATTCCGGCGCAGGCAGTCCACCACATCCGGGTGGGGATCCGGCAGCAGGAAGGGGTAGTCCGCCTCGTCCCTGGCGGGGTCGGGGTGGAAGGGGAGAATTTCCTCCCGGTTGGAAAACTCCGCCTGCCGGTTGGGGCGCTTTCCCCGGGCGTCCTGACGAATCCAGCGCCCCGGAGGATTGAAATAGACCCCGTTTAAGGCGTGGATGCAGTACTTCCCCGGCACCGCCCCCAGCCGCAGCCGCTGGTAGCAGAAGCCGGTGGGGATGCCGTGGTAACGCAAAAGCGCCGCCAGCAGCATGGATTTGGCAAAGCAGATCCCCTCCCCGGCCAGCAGGGTTTCCGAGGCGCTGGCCGGGACGGCATGGCCCTTCACATCCCAGGAATGGCCGATCTCATCCCGGACAAAGGCATAGCAGGTTTGGCCGATGGCAAAGGGGTCTGTCTTCCCTTCCCCCAATTTTTGGGCCAAAGCCGCCACCTTGGGATGATCGTAATCCACAAGAGGAGTACAGGCCAGATAATCCGAAAGGCGGGGGCTGGTTGGAATCAGCTTCATGACAAGGTTCCTTTCTCAAAACATCATGCATGGAAATTGGTCAGGCCGAGCTGGTCCATCAAGCGGCGGTTTTCTTCCATTTCCTCCGGGGAGAGGGTTTTCAGCAGTTCCATTTCCCGCTGGAAATTGTCCGTTCCCTTTTTCAGCACCCGGATCCACCGCCCCACCCAACAGAAGGGCAGCAGCACCGGCCGGTTTTGCAGGATGGGAAAATGATAGCGCATCTGGCTCATGGGCGGGAAAAACCGCCGCAGCAGGTGCTTTCCCTTGGACTGGGCCTGGGCAGATTGGCTCAATACACGGTGCTGTTCGGTGCCGTATACGCCGCTTTGAAGCAGGTACTGCTGTACCGGCAAAAGCTCTTCCGGGCAGGGGATCCCCTCCATCCAGCATTCCCCCAGCTTGAGCATCCGCTGGTAAAAGGTGGCGAGGTGCATTTTATCCAGCAAGGCAAAGAGATTATCTTCCTCCATGGGCACCTTTTGGGCATACAGCCAAAGATCCAGCACCGACCTTGCCCCGGAGCCGCTGACGGCGGCGTGTTTGGCAAAGTGAGCGGTGAGGTAGGCGGCAAACCATTCTGCCGGCAGAGCATATTCCCAGCTTCCCTGGGACAGGGGCTTTGCCTGCTCCCAGATTCCGTCAAAAAACCGGCTGAGGGAGGCAGAGGTGTTTTCGGAAAAGAGACGGTAATGGAATTCCACATGGAGATAGGGCAGCTTGGTATAGGGAATATCGTGATCAAAGCCCTCTTCCCGGGTGAAGCCCTGCTCCAAAAGCCACTGCCCTGCCTTTTCCAAATCTTCCTTATGGATGAGAATATCCAAATCGCACATGGTGCGCATTTCCGGTTTGGGGTACATGGGGCGGAGCAAGCTGCCTTTTAAGGGGAGAAACGGAATTTCCAAAGAAGGAAAGGACAGCCGCATCTGTTCCAGCAGCCGGGACTGGGCCTGCTGCTGGGCCAAACCGCTGCCGACTGCCTGCATTCCCATACGAAACACCGGGGAAGTAGGATCGGAAACCAGTTCCAGAGCGGGATACGCAATCATCACCCCAAGCTGGTGGGCCTGGGCCAAACGAAACACTTCCTCCCAATGGACCCGGGCCGGGTCCAGATTGGGAGGGACAGAACGCATAGCGCTGCGCACCAATTCCAAAAAGTCCCGGATCACTTGATTCTGTTCCATAAGATTCCCCTCTCCAACAAAATACACTCTTTTGCTATATTATAGTAAAAACCGGCTCGCCGGTCAACCAAAATGTCAGGGCGCAAAAAATCCGAAAGACGGCGCCGTCCTTCGGATTTCCATGGG
This sequence comes from uncultured Oscillospiraceae bacterium, assembly GCA_949282975.1. GTDB lineage: Bacteria > Bacillota > Clostridia > Oscillospirales > Ruminococcaceae > Egerieicola. The sequence goes on from CASDQY010000109.1 coordinate 12,859, forward strand.
ATCGATTTTACAGCAAGGCTGCGATTTCGGGGAACACCGCCACACTGCGCTTGAGAATTCCCTTCAGCTGGGCAATCAGAATGCCGTAATTGGTCATGGGCACCCCCTGATCCAGGGCGCAGCTCATCCGGTATTTCATTTCCCGCTGGTTGAGCATACAGCCCCCACAGTGAACGATCATCTTGTATGGGGTGAGATCATCAGGAAATTCCGTGCCGGAAGTAAAGGCGTAATTGAGCTGTTTTTTCGTATATTCCCCGATCCACCGGGGCAGCTTGACGCTGCCGATGTCGTCGCACTGGCGGTGGTGGGTGCATCCTTCGCAGATCAGCACGGTGTCCCCGTCCTCCAGGGTGTCCAGGGCGGCAGCCCCCTTCACCGACGGCTGAAGCGTCCCTTTATATCGGGCAAAGAGGATGGAAAAAGAGGTCAGGGTGATGTCCCGGGGGGTGACGGCGCTGACCTGGGCAAAGGCCTGGCTGTCGGTAATCACCAGCCGGGGCGTCGGGCCAAGGCGCTCTAAGGTGGATTTCAGCTCGGTATCCCGGCATACCACCGGAATGGCGCCGGTATCCAGCAGATCCCGGATGACCTGCTGCTGGGGCAGAATCAGGCGGCCTTTGGGGGCCGCTTTGTCGATAGGAACCACCAGTACCACAAAATCTTCCGGTTCCACCAAATCGGCCACCAGCCGCTGGTTGGTTTCCTCCGGCTGCGCCAGATGGGCCAGGCGCTCCTTCAGCGCAAAGATGCCGGTTTTTTCGGTGGCGCTGACCCACAGGATTTTCTCCTCCTCGATTCCGGCCCGGATCAACTTTTGCTGCAACTGTTCCTGCTGGGGGAGCGGGATTTGATCCTGCTTGTTGACCACCGCCAGCCAGGGAATGTTTTTCTCCCGGATCCGGGCGATGAGCGCCAGGTCTTCGGGGGTAGCCCCCAGCTGCGCATCCAGCACCACCACGGCGGTGTCGGTTTTATTCAGCGCCTGATAGCTCTTTTTCACCCGCAGGGTCCCCAATTCCCCGGTATCGTCAATGCCGGGGGTGTCCATCAGGGTCACCGGCCCAAGGGGCAGCAGCTCCATTGCTTTATACACCGGGTCGGTGGTGGTGCCCTTTACCTGGCTCACCACCGCCAGTTCCTGTCCGGTAACCGCATTCATCACACTGGATTTTCCGGCATTGCGCCGCCCGAAAAATCCGATATGCACCCGTTCGGAAGTCGGGGTTTGATTCATTCCTGCCAATGGAAATTCCTCCTTCAATTTTTGTACTGCTGTGTTCCAGTATAGCACAACCGGGGATCAATTTGCGAAAACCGGACGAAAAAACGCCCTGTTTCTGCTTTTTTGCAGAAAAGAGGGCATTTTACTTTTTCTTTTTTGAAAGTTTTCCCTTCTCCCTTTTGATCTGAAATCAGGAGTAGAGCCCGGCCTTTTCACTGGGGTCTTTGGGCGGCTCTTTGCCAAAAACGCATTCCTTTTGCTGCTCGAATTTGCAGCTTGCGCAGCAGGCGGCATAGGTGAAAAGATTGCCGCCCCGCTGATAGTGGGAACAAACCTCGTTTTGATGCACCATCAGCCGCCCGCCGAACACCTGGCGGCGCTCCTCCATCTCCTGCTCAGACAGGGTGAGGATCTCCACCTCCGGCTCCTGGCCGGAAGCAGGTTTGGTGTCGCTGTATTCTCCCAAAGCGGACACCGCCTGCTGCCACTGAGCGGCGGTAAAGGGACATCCCGCCTCTTTGGCCAAAGCCAGCACCGCTTCCATCTTCTGATTTTCTTCCGGCAGGTCCAACGCCGCCGTTAATTTTTTCTGCAAAGTGGTGCTTGCCGCCACAGCACGATAAAAAGCGAGAATATTGTTTTCCTTCATCTTGTTTTCTCCTGAAATATTTCTTTTTATTGAAATTATATTTCTGTGACAAGGTGTATGCCTTGTTGCAATTCGGTTCAACCGGCGCCGTTGGATTCTTTGCCGGAAGCGGAAGCTGCCAGGGTCAGCAGCTCTTCTCTTGTAAAGGCATACTGCTTTCCACAGAAATGGCAGTCCACCGTTGTGGTTTCTTCTTCCTCTGCCAGCCGGATCAGCTCTTCCCTGCCGATGCTCACCAGCGCCCGTTCCACCCGGCTGCGGCTGCAATCACAGCGGTACTCTGCCGTAAATTCATCCAGCACATTGGGATCAAGGCCTTTCAGCACCGTTTCACAGACCTGAACAGGGGTCATCCCCTGATCAAACAGGGTGGACACCGGAAGGACGTTTTGGATGTTTTCTTCAATTTGGGAAATGGCGCTTTCCGGCGCAAAGGGCAAAAGCTGAATCAAATATCCCCCGGCGCTGCGGATAGTCAGATCGGGATTGACCAGCACCCCCAAAGCGCAGACGGTGGGGGTCTGCTCGCTGACGGCAAAGTATTGGGTGATATCTTCGGCGATTTCGCCGGAGACAATCCGGGTCTGGCCCACATAGGGCTCCCGCATTCCAAGGTCCTTCACCACGCTGAGCACTCCGTCTTTGCCCACAGCCCCCGCCACATCCAATTTGCCGTAACGGTTCAGCGGCAGTTCCACCACCGGGTTTTGGACATAACTCTTCACCTGGCCGAAGCTGTTGGCCACGGCAATGAGGCTGCCCGCCGGCCCGCCCCCGTTCAGGCGGAGGGTAAGGGTGTCCTTTTCCCCTTTGAGCAGGCTGCCCATCATGGAGGCGGCGATGGTCAGACGGCCCAAAGCAGCGCTGACCACAGCCGAGGTGCGGTGAATCTGTTCCATTTTGCCCACCATTTCCGTGGCATTCACGGCGCAGCAAAGCACCGAACCATCTGCGGAAAGGCAGCGTACCATATTACCCATTGCGAAACTCCTTATTCTTGGTCACATATACCAGCCGCTGGCTGTCCGCCCGGGGCGGATTACGGCTGTCCTCATCAAAGGTCTGCACACAGAGCAGCCCGGCCTGATCCAGCAAATTCGCCATCTCTTTGGGGGAATAGGCGATTTCCGAAAACTCCTCCCCATCCCGGCGGTACAACTGCCCATCCCCGGTGCGTTCAAAGAGATCCAGGGTATAGTCCACCCGGTTGCCCTCCAGATGGTTCTGCCACACCAAAAAGCTGTCCTCGTCCTCAAACACAAAGGTATTGTCTGCTAAAATCTGGCGGTGCTTATACACCGTATTCACATCAAAGATCAAAACTCCGCCGGGGGCCAAAAACAATCCCACCCGGTCCAGGGCACGAACCACCGCCTGGGCATCGGGAAGATGATTCAAGCTGTCCAGGGCGCAGATGCAGCAATCCACCGTGCCGTAAAGGTTGAGTTCTTCCATCTCCTGGCAGAGAAACTGCACCTTGCTGCCGTTTTCCAGCTTCTTTTCCGCCGCCTGGCCCAGCATTTCCTGGGAAGCGTCCACCGCAACCACATCATAGCCCAGCTTTTCCATCTCAAAGCTCAGACTGCCGGTGCCGCAGGCCAGATCCAGCAGCAGTTTTCCCCCGTTGCCGTATTCCTGAAGCAGGCTGTCAAAATAGGCGGCCCGGGCAGCATAGTCCACATCCCCCAAAAACCGGTCGTAGCACTGCGCCAGACAGCGGTACTCCCGAGCAGGGACCGGCTGCGCCTTGCCGTCCACCCGGTCGAATACAATGCGGTATCCCCCGGCCCCATATAGCAGGGAGCGGTTCACCCGGCTGATGGTGGCGGTGGAGGCGCCGGTTTGCTGCACAATATCGGAGTACACCCGATTTTGATCCAGCATCCGTGCCACATGAAGCCGCTGGCTCAAGGCCTTTAATTCCTGGACGGTGCAGAGATCCTCGAAAAATTTTGCGCACTCCTCCCTGGTTTGCAGCGACAACACCATTTGGTAAAGCTGCTCGGCAGCCTGCCGGTTCAGTTTTGTTTCCATGCCCGTTCCTCCTATACGCCGGTATTTACTGATATTTTAACACATCAAAGCGCTGATGTAAAGTGCGGCGGGCCACCCTATGACATTCCTTTTGGGTATCGACGCCGATAAAAAACAGGTATTTGCTTTCTTTGGCAGGAGGTGATAGACTAAAAGAAAAGGCCGGGCCCATTTGCGCTGTCCGGCGGCAAAAAACAGAAAGGAGTACCACAATGCTGTATCATGATTTTCAAGGAAAAAAACTCTCCGCCCTGGGGCTGGGCGCCATGCGCCTGCCGGTGCTGGACGGCGAGGATGATAAGGTAGACCAAAAGGCCGCCCTTGAAATGGTAGATTACGCCATTTCCCACGGGGTGAACTATTTTG
>CASDQY010000110.1 GCA_949282975.1 uncultured Oscillospiraceae bacterium
GTATGGGTGGGGCTGGAACTTCATGACCTGTTTCTGGAGGAAGTTGCGGTTGTTTTTCCGGTGCTGGCCATTGTGGGGCTGGCATGGCTCAGCGGCATCTGCTGCTGTTTGCTGCTGTGGCAGCTCATCGGGATTTTCCGGCGGCTACGGGAAGGCAACTGCTTCACCCCGGAAAATACGGCGCCCCTGCACCGCTGCGCTTGGTGCTTATGGGGAATCGGGCTGTGCTTTCTGGGCATTTGTGTGGCTCTGTTCTGCGGGGCCGGGATGCAGGTGGTGTTCACCTTCTTCCTCAGCCTGCTGGGTGCCGTGGCGTTTTTGCTGCTGGGCGCCGGGGTGCGGGTGCTGGGCGAGCTGTACCGCCGGGCAGTGGAATACAAACAGGAAAACGATCTGACCATTTAAGGAGGGGCCTATGATTATCGTCAATTTGGATGTGATGATGGCCAAGCGGAAGATCTCCTCCGGGGAGCTGGCCAGACGATTGGGGATTACCCCCGCCAATCTTTCCATCCTGAAAAACAATCACGGCAAAGCCATCCGGTTTTCTACGTTGGATAAGCTTTGCAGCATTTTAAACTGCACGCCGGGGGATCTGCTGGAATACCGGGAAGAAGAACCGGATTCGGAATAAGCAGGCTTTTTGCTGTTTCCTTTTTGCGCCGTTCGGCCCTGTTATGGGGCGGGGCGGCCCTTTTTTCGCCAATCTGCCCGGTTTCTTTCGCCGATCTTTCACAAAATCAGTGAAAATCAAAATTGCATTTCCCTTTCAAATCAGTTACAATAAAAAACAACAAAACTTGACTAAGGATGCGATTGTTATGGAGCCCATGGCTCAGCTTGCCCTTCGCCTGGAGGGAATGGCTTTATATACACAGATCCGCAGTCTGCCCCCGGTGGCAGCCCTGCTTTCCCTGTTGGAGGAAACCCAAAAAGAAAAGCCGGCGTTTTCCGCCGCATTGGAGCAGTACAGCGCCTTCTGCGCCGCTTTGTTCGCCCAGGAGGAATCCGGCAGTTTTCCCGATTATCTGTTTGACCGGGTGCTGCAGGATGAAAATATCTTCACCCTGGCCTGCGCCAGAGGACAGTTTGACACCCTCAGCCCCCTGCTCCGGCAGGCGGCGGCCTACGATTTGGACGCCTGCTGGCGGCTGAGCCGGCTTCAGCCCGGCCAGGTAAAGGGGCTTTTGGCCCAAACCTTCCCGGCACAGAAGGAGCTGGTGGATTCTTTGGCGGAGTTCTGTTCGGAACACTGCCGTTACCGGCCTTTGGACCGGTGGGGGGAACATCTGGCTTCCTTTGCCGACCACCACGCCAAAAACGGAGTGGGGGTTTACTGCAAATACTATGCTTTTGCCCTGGAGGACGGAACCATTGTGCCGGTAAAGCAGTTTCACGCTGCGCCGCTTTCCGCCTTGAAAAAATATGAGATCCAAAAGCAGAAGCTTTTGGACAACACCCTCAGCTTCCTTCACGGCCAGCCGGCCCACCATGTGCTGCTTTACGGCGACCGGGGGACCGGCAAGTCCACTTCGGTGCGGGCGCTGCTGCACGATTACCACCAGATGGGACTGCGGATGATTCAGATTTCCAAAGAGGACATCGGTTCTCTGGCGGGGGTGCTGCGGACCATCCGGCCCCTGCCCCTGAAGTTCATCCTCTTTATTGACGACCTGACCTTTGAAGAAAGCGATGCCAATTTCAACACCCTGAAAGCAGTGCTGGAAGGGAGCCTGTCCGGAATGCCGGACAATGCCCTGATCTACGCCACCACCAACCGGCGGCATTTGATTAAGGAAACCTTCACCAGCCGGGAGGGCAGCGAGATCCACGCCAGCGACACCCGGGACGAAGCCGCCAGCCTGTCCGACCGGTTCGGCCTGGTGCTCACCTATATGAAGCCCACCCCCCAGGAATACGCCGATATTGTACTGGGGCTGGCCGCCGATCGGGGCATTGCGCTGGACGAAGAAACCCTCCGCAAAGGCGCCGCCCGCTTTGCTACCCGGAAGGGCAGCCGCAGCGGACGGGTGGCCCGGCAGTACATAGACCAGCTGGAAAGCCGCCTGGCCATGGGCCTGGACGCAGAATAGGGGGCTTAGGTATGCGGATTCCAAAACTTAATCCCAAATACCGCTGGCTGGTGATCTGCATCTGCATGCTGGTGGCGCTGATTGTTCTGTTTATTCTGGTGGGGATGCGCTTCTTCACCCAAACCGAGCTGGAGCCCCAGCGGCGCCTGGAGGCCCCGGATTATCCGGTGGTTGTGGGAAGCCTTACCCTGGAGGAAAAACCGGAAAATATCATTTCTCTGGATGATACCGTTACCCAAACGCTGATCGACCTGAAGCTGGAGGACTGCATTCTGGGGGTGGGGGATGACACCCAAACCACCGACGGCATGAAGGCGCAAAACCATCTGGGCACCCCCCACGATCCCGATTTCAACGCCATTCTCAGCTTTTCCGACGCACTGCTGATTACCACCGAAAGCATCCCCGCCGGGGAGATGGGCCAGCTTTCCGCCCAAAATATCCGGGTGTTGGTGCTGACCCAGGCGGACCAGGGGGACGACGGCTATTACAGCACTCTGGTGAAGCTTTGGGGCAACTATCCCGACGAACTGGAGGAAGAAACCGCTTCCTCCACCGAAAGCAATTTGTCCCAGGCAGAACCGGCGGCATAAGGTTTCATTTCAAGGAGAGTGACCATGGCAAAACAAAAACGGCGGCTGCGCCCCTGGGTGCTTCCGGCGGCTCTGTTTTTGATCGGAATGCTGATGGCAGGGCTGGTGGCGCTGGGGGTTTGGGCAGTGGCTCAGGCGGACCTGTCCGGAGGGCAGCATCTGGAACTGAAAACCTACTCCAATTTTTACGGCGGCACCGGGGACACGCCCCTTTACACCGTCTGCATCGATGCCGGTCACGGCGGGGATGACAGCGGCGCAGTCTGTTATGAAACCGGGCGGGTGGAAAAGGACGACAACCTGACCTTTGCCCTGCTGCTCCGCCAGGAGCTGCGGGGAATCGGCATCGGCGTGGTGATGACCCGCACCGACGACACAACCCTGTCTTTGGAGCAGCGGGTGGCCATTGCGGAAAGCACTAACTGCGATCTGTTTATCTGCGCCCACCGCAACAGCGGCAACGGGGTCACCGGCGGGGTGGAGATCTGGATCGACGACGATATGAATACCTGGGAGATGTTTTTGGGCAGCAACATCATGACCCGCCTGGAACAGGTGGGCATTCAGGAAAACCTGGGGGTCAAAGGCGGCAGCGCCGGAGAACAGCTGAATGTGGATTATTATGTCAACTCCCACACCTCCATGCCAAGCTGCCTGCTGGAGCTGGGTTACATCGACAACGTAGAGGACAACAGCCTTTTTACAAGATACCAGGTGCAGTATGCTGAAGCCACGGCCCAGGGAATCGCCGCCACGTTGGATCAGATGATTCAAAACGGCGCCCTGGAAGTCCGGCGGGAAACCACGGAATAAGCAAAGCGGAGCGAACCAATTTATGGAACGCTCCGCTTTTTCCTTTACTTGTCTTGTTGGGGCAATATTTGTTCCTCCGGCGGGCAGAGATAGTATCCATGCCGTTTGGCTTTGCCCTTGTAGTCAATGGCATGGACGGGGCAGCGGTGGATACAGCTCAGGCAAAACATGCACCGATCCCCAAAAGCGATGCTTTTGCCCTGCAGGACAATGTTTTTGGTGGGGCAGGCCGCTATGCACCGGCCGCACTGAATGCATCTCTCCGACACGGTGAAGGATTTACTGGTGGCCATAAAGCGGGAAAATCCCCAGTTGACCGGCCCGGAGAGAAGCTTGCCCATGGCGGTGGACGGGGGCGGGGGCAAAGGCTTTTCGGCGGCGATGGCTTGGGCGATTTGATCCATCTGGGGCAGCGAAGTGCGGATGAGGGTTACAGCTTCCTCCCAAGAGGGCATGGGATAGGACACCAGATAGTTGTCCGGCATCACCACCCCGGCCATGCCCATATCCTCCAGCCCCTTTTTCTTCAGGATTTTTTGAACGTATTTGGCGGCATTGCCGAAGCTGTCCCCCATGGTGGCTACCAGATAAAATTTGGTGCTGCCGGTAAAGCGGGCCTGCGCCAAAAATTGTTCCACCTTTTCCGGCAGCCGCCAGGCGTAGATGGGGGCTACCAGCACAAAGGGCGCCTGGGAAGCAAAGGCCCGGGGCGCTCCTTCCCGAAAAATATCATTTAAGGAAAGCGTCTGGTCTTTGAGCTGCCGTGCCAGATAGTTTGCAACAAACCGGCTGTTGCCGGTGCCGGTAAAATAAAGGATCATGATAACCCGCCTTTCCGAGATAGAGAAACCTTTCTTTTAGGATAGCATGGGGACGGCGGCAGCGCAAGGGGTTATTTTTCCCCGGAAAAGAATTGCCAATCCCGCCGGACTGTAGTATAATGATTGGCAAAGCCAATCATTACGGTTCCCTCTTGACCGGCCAATGTCCGGCCGGTCATTTTGCTACGCAAAAACCGAGGGAAACCCAACGGATTTTTTATGGTATAATGATTGGCAAGGCCAATCATTACGGTTCCCGCTTTGCCGCCAAAAAGCAACGGCGGCATTTCGCCTGGGGGCGAAAACCAGCGGCAACCCAACGGATTTTTTATGGTATAATAACTGGGAGCATACCCATCCGATCAAGGAACAGAGTGGGGGATTTTATGGAAAAGAAAAACATTGCCGTGCTGTTTGGTGGAGTTTCCAGCGAGCACGCCATTTCTCTGCTCAGCGCCGCCACGGTGTTGCGCAATTTGGATACCGAAAAGTTTAACGTCTATCCTGTGGGCATTACCCGGGATGGGGCGGTGTACTATTATAAAGGAGACTACGACCGCATCCAGCATGACTGCTGGGAAAACGAAGAGTTCCTGACCGACTGCGTCATCAGCTGCAACCGGCTGCACCGGGGGCTGATCCTGCTGGACGCCGCCTATGACATCATTCCCATTGACTGCGTGATCCCGGTCCTTCACGGCAAAAACGGGGAGGACGGCACCGTCCAGGGAATGCTGCAGTTAGCGGGCATTCCCTTTGTGGGCTGCGACATGATTTCCAGCGCCAACTGCATGGATAAGGAAATGACCCACATTATTTTGGAACACGCCGGAATCCCCATGGCCAAATTCGTGGCCCTTCGCCGGGGGGAGGACCTTTCTTCCAAGCTGGAAGAGATGGAGCAGAAGCTGGGCTGGCCCATGTTTGTCAAACCCGCCAACGCCGGTTCCAGCGTGGGGGTCAGCAAGGCCGCAAATCGGGAAGAATTGAAAAAAGCCATTGCCCTGGCCTTTGAGCAGGATAAAAAAGTAATTGTGGAAGAAACCATTGTGGGCAAAGAGGTGGAGTGCGCCGTGTTGGGCAACGATAGTCCCGACCCCTCTCTGCCGGGGGAAATCCAGTCCGCCAATGAGTTTTATGATTTCGAAGGGAAGTACCAAAACCCCGACAGCCAGCTTTTTATTCCTGCCCGGATTTCTGAGGAAGATACCAAAACCCTTCGGGAATTGGCGGTAAAGGCTTACAAGGCCATTGGGTGCAGCGGCTTAAGCCGGGTGGACTTTTTCGTTACCGATCACGGCCCGGTGCTGAATGAAATCAATACGCTGCCGGGCTTTACCGATATTTCCATGTATCCCAAACTCCGGGAAGCGGGGGGAATGCCCATTCCTGCTCTGCTGGAAGAATTGATTCGTTTGGCGGAAGAAGGGCGGGGATAACATGGACCGTCGCCCCATTGGAATCTTTGATTCCGGCATCGGCGGGCTGACTGCCTTTAAAAAGGTGCGCCAGCTGATGCCCAAGGAGGACATCATTTATTTTGGGGACACCTCCCGGGTGCCCTACGGCGGGCGGAGCAGCGACACCATCAAGCAGTACGCCGCCCAGGACATCCGCTTTCTGCTGAGCCACCAGGTCAAGATGATTGTCATTGCCTGCGGCACCGTCAGCGCCAACCTGCCCCCGATTTTGCAGCAGCTTTCCGTTCCCTATACCGGGGTGCTGCAGCCGGCGGTGGAGGCGGCCTGCCGGGCCACCAAAACCAAGCGGATTGGCATTTTAGCCACCGCCGCCACCATAAGAAGCTGCGCTTACGAAAAGGCCATCTTTGAGATTCTGCCCGACGCCATGCTGGTGCCCAAGGCCTGCCCCATGTTTGTGCCGCTGGTGGAAAACGGCTACATTCAAAAAGACTGCACTGTGACCCGGATCATCGCTCAGGAATATCTGGCGCCTTTGAAGGAAGCGGGAGTGGACACCATTATTCTGGGCTGCACCCACTACCCCGTGATCAAGGAGCTCATCGGGGATCTGGTGGGGCCCCAGGTTAGGTTAATTGATTCCGGCAAGGAGGCGGCCCGGTACACCCAAAATTATCTGGAGCAAAACGGCCTGTGCACCGACCAAACCCAGCCGGGGGCCAGCCACTTTTTTGTGTCCGACACGGTGGACAGTTTTGCCGCCACCGCCCGGATCTTTTTGGGGGCGGATGTGCAAAAGGACGCCAGCCACATCGACATCAATCAATATTAAACCCAACAACCAATACCGAGGAGGAAAACACCGCTTTGAAGCAAACGGGACAGGACGTTTCCATCTGCATCCGCACCAAAACTTTGGTGGAGGGGGAAGAGGAAAACACAGAACTGTACACCCAGGGACGATACTATGAAAAAAACGGGGTTTGGTATATCACCTATGAGGAAACCGAAACCACCGGTTATGAAGGCTGCCGCACCACGGTGCGGGCGGATCACAATCAGGTAAGCCTGATTCGCCAGGGGGATTACCGCTCCCGGCTGGTGGTGGAGGAAAACCAGCGCAACATCGGCTATTACGCCACCCCGGTGGGGGAACTGATGATTGGGGTTTCCGCCAAAGAGGTGATCAACCGGCTGACCCCCTTTGGGGGAACGCTGGAATTTGCCTACGCCCTGGATTTAAACGCCAGCCTGCTTAGCGACAATCGGATTATCATCGAGGTTTCCCTGCCGGAGATTGACACCCAGGTGAACCTGAATACAGGGGAGAGAACAGAATGAAGGATATCATCGAACAAACCAAACAGGAAGTGGAATTTCTGGTAAAAGACGCCCTGGGGCGGGCGGTGGCCAAGGGAACCTTGCCTGCCCAGCCCATCCCGGCGTTTACGGTGGAGGTGCCCGCCGACACCAAAAACGGGGATTTTGCCTGCAACGCCGCCATGGTCAGCGCCCGGGCCTTCCATAAGGCCCCCAGGCAGATTGCCCAGGCCATTGAAGAAGAACTGGTGCTGGAGGGCAGCCCCTTTGTGAAGATGGAGGTGGCGGGCCCCGGCTTTTTGAATTTCTTTGTGGCTCAGGATTGGTTTGCCGGGATTGTTAAGTCCGTTTGGGAACAGGGCGCCAATTACGGCCGCACCGATCTGGGAAAGGGGAAAAAGGTGATGGTGGAATTTGTTTCCGCCAACCCCACCGGCCCCATGCACATCGGCAACGCCCGGGGCGGCGCCATCGGGGATTGCCTGGCAAGCGTTTTGGAAGCCGCCGGGTACGACGTGACCCGGGAATTTTACATCAACGACGCCGGCAACCAGATCCACAAATTCGGGGTCTCCCTGTCGGTGCGGTACCAGCAGATCTTTTTGGGAGAAGAGGCGGTGCCCCTGCCGGAGGACGCTTATCAGGGCGCCGATATCATGCAGCACGCCAAAAATTACGCCGACCTTCACGGAGATGCGCTGATGAAGGTGTCGGAAGAAGAGCGCCAGCAGGCTTTGGTGGACTATGCCCTGCCTTTGAACATCGAAGGGCTGAAACGGGATCTGGCCCGGTACCGGATTCACTATGATGTATGGTTTAAGGAATCCACTCTTCATGAGAGCGGAGCGGTGCAGCGGGCCATTGACCGGCTCACCCAGCGGGGATATACCTATGAGCAGGACGGCACTTTGTTTTACAAGGCCACTGCCATGGGCCAGGACAAAGACGACGTGTTGGTGCGCAGCAACGGGGTGCCCACCTATTTTGCCGCCGACATTGCCTATCACTACAACAAATTTGCCGACCGGGGCTTTGACAAGGTGATCAACATCTGGGGCGCCGACCACCACGGCCATGTGGCCCGGCTGAAAGGGGCCATGGACGCCATCGGCCTGGATGGAAGAAAGCTGGATATTGTTTTGATGCAGCTGGTCAAGCTGGTGCGGGGGGGAGAGACGGTCCGGGTGAGCAAGCGCACCGGAAAATCCATTACCCTGGCCACGCTGCTGGATGAAGTTCCCATTGACGCCGCAAGGTTTTTCTTCAATCAGCGGGAACCTGCCAGCCAGATGGAATTCGATCTGGATCTGGCGGTGGAGCAGTCCAGCCAGAATCCGGTGTATTATGTGCAGTACGCCCATGCCCGGATTTGCAGCATCTTTGCGGGGTTGGAAGGAAAGGGAATCACCTACGCCCCGGAACAGGGGGATTTGAGCCTGCTTACCGCTTCGGAAGAGCGGGAGCTGATCCGTTATCTGGCGGCGCTGCCCGGCGAGATCAACGGGGCGGCCAAAGCCTATGACCCCGCCCGGATTACCCGCTACAGCATGGAGCTTGCCACCTTGTTCCATAAGTTTTACAACGCCTGCCGGGTGCAGACCCAGGACAACGCCCTGACCCAGGCACGGCTGCTGCTTTGCGGCTGTGTGCGCCAGGTGCTCTGCAATGTGCTGGATATGCTCAAGATCGACCACCCGGAGCATATGTAAGGAGTAAGGGAAAACCATGGACCTAGACCTATGGAGTCCCCGGCTGGTGGCCGGTTGCGCCCCGGAGGAAAAATGCAGTGAGCTTTTGGAAAGCGGGGACGCTTTGTTTGCCCATCTCTGCCGGGCAAAGCGCCTGGGGGCGGGAATGTTGGCCACCCCCACCGGCGCTGCCTCTCAAACCCTGCTCCGGCAGAGGGGGCTGGAGGAGCAGATGGAGCAGATCAACACCGATTTGGCCCAAATGACCCGAAAGGCCGCCGGAACGGATTGCCTGGTGGCGGGAACCATAGCCCCGGCGGGGCTGGAACTGGAGCCGTTTGGGGAAACCAGCTTTACCGAACTGATGGCCTGTTACCGCAGACAGGGAAATTACCTGGCCAAGGCCGGAGTGGACTGCTTTTTGGTGGAGACCCAAAACGGGCTGCAGTACGCCCGATGCGCTGTGCTGGCCCTGCGAAAGCTGAATCTGCCGGTGATTGCTTCGGTGCGCCTGGATCAGGACGGAGAACTGCGCCACGGGGGCACCGCCCTCAATGCGGTGACGGTGCTGCAGGCTTTGGGGGTGTCCGCCTTTGGCATCCGGGGGGATTATGACCGGGATTTTTTGGAAGAGCTGTTGGGACAGATGGCGGATCTGGCCAGAGTCCCCCTGATGGTGCAGCCGGCCAAATACCGGATGGAGGAGGAAGAGCTCTGCCCCCTGACCCAGCAGGAGCTGCAGCAGCACTGCGCCCGTCTGCTGGATCTGGGCGCCACCCTGCTTTACTGCGCTGCGGGAGGCCAGCGGCTGGCGATTCCCGGAAAGGCGGTGGCGGAATTTGCCCAAAGGGGCGTTCGGCACCGCCCGGCCCCCGGCGACCCGGACCAGGTGGTGCTGGCGGATGCGTGGGAGATCTACGATCTGGACTACGACCGGTTGGAACTGGGGCCGCCTTTGCCCTGCACGGCGGATATGAGCAGCGTGCTGATGGGGCAGGAACTGGGCGGGTTTGACGTGGTGCGGATCAAGATCAATTCGCCGGAGGACGCCCAGGATTTTGCCCAAAATGAATACATGGCCCATCTGCCGGTGTGTTTTCTTTCCCACGACGAGATCAGCTTGAAACTGGCGCTGATGCTGTATAACGGGATTGCCCTGGTGGATTCCCAGTCCAGCCTGCCCAGAAAGACGCTGGAGAAGATTGCGGCGAA
>CASDQY010000111.1 GCA_949282975.1 uncultured Oscillospiraceae bacterium
TTCTGTTCCCGCTTTTTCCCGTAGGCCAAAGCGCCAACCAACAGAGCACCGGCTGCAACCATCATGGACAACCAGAAAGCCATATCACTGCTTTCACCGGTAGCAGGTGACGGTTCCTCTGCCACAGGATGTTCTTCCAGCGCAGCAATGGCGGCTTCGATGGCTTGGGCCATGGCATCCACCTCAGACTGATGGGTGATGTCCAGTCCCCGTTCCACTGCGGCAATGGCAGCTTCCACCTGACTGAAGTCCTGGTAATCCTCCGGATTGAGCGCTTCCGCCTTGTCGATGGCGGCATCCACTGCCTGATAGTCTGCCTCTTTGTATTGCAAAGCGGCTACTGCATCTTCAATGGCCCGGGCCATGGCGTCCACTTCCGACTGATTGACTTGATTGATATTGCGGTCAATCATGGCGACTGCTTCATTCAGCGCAGCAACGCTTTCCTCTGTATACAGGGTGAGATCATCCGGAATCGTGACCAGGGCCTGGTCTACCTGAGAATAATCCGCAGATAAATTGTAGCCGTCCCATTGGAAGGTGGGGTGCTGCAAACCAATCCGCCATTGAACACCATCGTATGCGTTTTCCTGAAGTTGATTTAAGAATTCCTGGGTGCCAAAATCTGTCACCGCTTCCCCGCAAACGCTTTCATCGAAGTTCGGGTCAGCGCTGGCCGTTCCTTGGCTCCAATCCACCACCAGTTTTGCAACCGCAATGTATTGTTCCTCCAGGCTTTCATCCACCGGCCAATAGCAATTTGTCACAGAGCTGTTTACAATTGCTGCAATCCAAGTAATATTACCGGGTTGGACACAGGTAATATCTGTGGTGGCCACAAAGCAGTTTTGAATGGTAACGCCGGGTTGATCGTCATCAAAATCAAAATTGGCGCCCAAAATTCCGCCTACGGCGGCATCATCGTATTCGCAGTTGATCTTCCCGTCAAACCAGCAATCGGTAATCAGGGCATCTGCAGTGGCGTTTTCCCATTGACCGAACAGTCCGCCCACTGTATCGCTCTCCGGATCTTCCTTGGTGCTGGTGACCGAAGCGGAAGAGGCGCATCCGATAAACTGGGTTCCGCCGGTGCACTGCCCAACCAGGCCGCCAATGAGTTTCGCACCGCCGTTACTTTCCACCTGTCCGGAGGTGTAGCAATTTATCACCTTGGCATTATTGGTCCAGTCTGCCAAAATCCCCACCCGCAGGGAGGAATCCGTCGCCTTTATATTAGCATCAATCACATTGAGGTTTTGCACCGTCCCGTTCTGAGACAGAACGCCGAACAAACCGTGATAATAGGTGCTGGATTCCAAAGAGGTCAGGTTGTAGACATCATAGCCCTGACCGTCAAACACACCGCCAAAGTACCTGACAACGTTGTTCCCGTTGCCGATGGAAGTCCACTCCGATCCCGCTAAATCCAAATCATTTTCCAAAAGAATTGTTTTGCCTTCCATGGTATTGCCATCGTTGACAATCGCAGCCAAACCGGCAAGCTGTTCCGCTGTTGTGATGCGAAATTCCGTGTCTGTGTCGTTGTACCATGTGGTATCAGCAGTTCCGTCCCAGGTATCCACAGTGGTTTCCTCTGCGGACGCCATCACCGGGAAAACGGCCAACGCCATGACAAACACCAGCAGGCAGGAAAGCAAGCCTTTCCAATGTTTTTTTCTTGTTCCGTACATCATTACACCTCCATATTTCAGCCAATGAATTGTGCCCAAACACACAAAATGCGTCGGCACTCCACTAAGATGGTTACATTATACTACAATCAGCAGGACATGTCAACTTAGCCAACGTCAATGCTTGTACTTCTATATTTTATTGTATTTTCATTCTCTATTTTAAGATGCTGTTTCAGCTTCATATTTTTTCATGGCTCCGGTACATCCTGCAAAACCTCATCAAAGGAATGTCCCGGGCGATAAAATTTTTCGTCCTCTTCCGTGATGGGGCGCACTACCTTGCAGGGGGAACCATACGCCACCACATTGGCGGGGATATCCTTGGTCACCAGGCTACCGGCGCCGATGACGGTGTTATCCCCAATGGTGACACCGGGGAAAACAATGGTATTTGCCCCAATCCAGACATTTTTCCCGATATGAATGGCGGGATTGTACTGGGCATGGCGAAGCCGCCAGGTGGGAGAAATGGGATGGGTGGCGGTGCAGAGAGTGACATTGGGGCCGAACATGGTGTAATCCCCCACGGTAATTTCCCCATCGTCCACCAGCATCAAGTTGAAATTGGCGTAAATTCCTTTTCCGAACCGACAAAACTTCCCCGCCCATTCCGAATAAAACGGCGTTTCCAGATAGCAGTCCTCTCCGATTTCGGCAAACATCTCTTTGAGCATTTTCTGTTTTTCCTGCTGCATACTGGGCTTGAGCTGATTATACGCATAAACCATATCCAAGCGTTCCAACTGTTCCCGGGCAATGGAAGGATCGGAATAGCAAAACAACCGGCCCGAAGTCATCATTTGGTAAAATTCATTTGAGTTCATTTCCAGTCTCCTTTTTACTTTCAAAACAGTAACAGAATTCCTCCTGCCGGGAAACCCCAGCAGGAGGAAAAAATCAGTATTTACTGCGCTTCACATAGTGGGTGTGCAGGATCTTATGGGCACGGGGTTTGCCGGGAGCGTCGAAATATTCGTCGTACACCGTTTTGATCATGGGGGTTTCAAAGCTGCGGCGAATCCGATTGGCTTTGTCGGAGTCGTACAGCGCCTGGGAGCGCAGGCTCTTCAGATCCACATAGTTGCGGACGCTGTCGCTCTGGACAGGCTGGCCGCCGCCGTTAATGCAGCCGCCGGGACAGGCCATGATCTCCACAAACTGGTAATCCGCTTCCCCGGATTGAATCTGGTGAATCAGCGCCTTGGCATTGGCTAAGCCGGAGGTTACCGCCACCTTCAGTTTGACGCCGCCAATTTCGTACGTCGCTTCCCGAAGCTGGGCCGGGCCACGGACTTCCTTGAATTCCACCTTCCTGCTCTTGCCGTCCAGCATATAGGCCGCCGTCCGCAAAGCCGCTTCCAGCACGCCGCCGGTAGCGCCGAAAATAGCGCCGCCGCCGCTGGCTTTGTCAAAGGGGGTGTCGAACTCTTCGGGCTCCAGATCGTAGAGCACCATGCCGGCGCCTTTGATCATCTTGGCCAGGTCCCGGGTGGTCAGGGAAACGTCTACGTCGTCAAATTCAAAGGTCCGCAGCTGGGGCCGGGTGGCCTCGAACTTTTTGGCGGTACAGGGGATGACGCTGACCACAAACATCTTTTCCGGATCAATGTTATACTTTTGTGCGTAATAGCTCTTCAGCACCGCCCCAAACATGGCCTGGGGCGATTTGCAGGTAGAGAGATTGGGGATCAGTTCCGGATGATAGTGTTCCACATACTTGATCCAGCCGGGGCAGCAGGAAGTAAACATGGGCAGGGTCATCTGGTTTTGGATCCGGGTGATCAGCTCGGTGGCTTCTTCCATAATGGTCAGGTCGGCGGTAAAGTCCATATTGAACACTTTGTCCACGCCCAGGCGGCGGATGGCTGCCACCATCTGGCCCTCCACATTGGTGCCGATGGGCAGGCCGAAGCTTTCGCCCAGTGTGGCACGAATGGAGGGGGCGGTAAAGAAGATCACCATCTTGTCCGGATCGGAGATAGCGTCCCAAACCTCGTCGATCTGGCTCTTTTCACTTAATGCACCCACCGGACAGCTGACAATACATTGTCCGCAGCCGACACAGGGCGACTCGCCCAGGGGCTTTTCAAAGGCGCAGCCCACATGGACTTTAAAGCCTCTCTGAATGGGGCCGATCACCGAAATGCCCTGGACATTTTTGCAGGCGGCCACACAGCGCATGCATTCGATGCATTTGTTGTTGTCCCGAACAATATAGGGGGACTGATCGTCGATTTCATAAACCGGCTCTTCCGCCATAAAGCGGTCCTCATCCACCCCATAGTCAAAGGAAAGCTTTTGCAGCTCGCAGTGGTTGCCCCGCACACAGGACAGGCACTTTTTGTGGTGGGTGGAAAGGATCAGTTCAATGGTGGTTTTCCGGGACGCCCGGACAGCGGGGGTGTTGGTGAACACCTCCATACCTTCCTCCGCCGGATAGACGCAGGAAGCCACCAGGCCCCGGTGCCCCTTGATTTCCACCACGCAGACACGGCAGGCGCCGATCTTGTTCACGTCCTTCAGGTAGCAGAGAGAAGGGATCTCGATTTTGGCTGCTTTGGCGGCCTGAAGCACGGTATAGCCTTTGGGAACGGTCACCGGAATGCCGTTGATTTTCAGGTTTACAGTTTCCATCTGGTTTCTCCCTCCTTACTTGGTATACACGGCCCCGAACTTGCAGTTCTTCAGGCACAGGCCGCACTTGATGCATTTTTCCTGGTCGATGACGTGAGGCTTCTTCACCGTACCATGAATGGCTCCCACCGGGCAGTTGTGGGCGCAGAGGGTGCAGCCCTTGCACTTGGCGGGGATAATCAGGTACTGCTTGAGCGCATTGCACACCTTGGCCGGACAGGTCTTATCCTTGATATGGGCGATGTATTCGTCTTTGAAGTAATTCATGGTAGAGAGCACCGGGTTGGGCGCACTCTGCCCCAGGGCGCAGAGGGAGGAAGTCTTCATGTGCCGGGCCAGCTCCTGGATTTTGTCCAGATCTTCCATTTCGCCCTTGCCGGCGGTGATCTTTTCCAAGAACCGCAGCAGCCGTTGGGTGCCTACCCGGCAGGGAGTGCACTTGCCGCAGCTTTCATCCACCGTAAATTCCAGATAGAACTTGGCGATATCCACCATACAGGTGTCCTCGTCCAGAATAATCAGGCCGCCGGACCCCATCATGGAGCCCAAAGCGATAAGGTTGTCGTAGTCAATGGGGGTATCTGCATGGAGGGCGGGAATGCAGCCGCCGGAAGGTCCGCCGGTTTGCGCCGCCTTAAACTTTTTACCACCCGGAATGCCGCCGCCGATTTCTTCCACGATTTCACGGAGGGTAGTTCCCATGGGAACTTCCACCAGGCCCACGTTGGTGATTTTACCGCCCAGAGCGAACACCTTGGTGCCTTTGCTGGTAGCGGTGCCCATAGAGGCGAACCAGTCGCTGCCCTTGAGGATGATCCGGGGGATGTTGGCGTAGGTTTCCACATTGTTCAACACGGTAGGCTTGCCAAAAAGGCCCTTTACCGCCGGATAGGGCGGACGGGGACGGGGCTCGCCCCGGTTGCCTTCGATGGATGTCATCAAGGCCGTTTCTTCGCCGCAGACGAAAGCGCCGGCGCCCAGGCGGATTTCGATGTCAAAATCAAAGCCGCTGCCCAGGATATTTTCGCCCAGCAGGCCGTACTGCCGGGCCTGCTCAATGGCGATTTCCAAACGCTGCACCGCCACCGGGTATTCCGCACGGATATACACAAAGCCATGGTGTGCGCCGATGGTATAACCGGCGATGGTCATTGCTTCGATGATGCAATGAGGGTCGCCCTCCAGAATGGAGCGGTCCATAAAAGCGCCGGGGTCGCCTTCGTCGGCGTTGCAGCAGACATATTTGATTTCCCCGGGGCTGGCCTTGGCAAAGCTCCACTTTTTGCCGGTGGGGAATCCGCCGCCGCCCCGGCCCCGCAGGCCGGACTTGCTGATCTCTTCCAGCACATCCTCCGGGGACATGCTGGTGAGCACCTTCGCCAGAGCCTGATAGCCGTCTACGGCAATGTATTCTTCCACCTGTTCCGGGTCGATGACGCCGCAGTTGCGCAGCGCCACCCGAAGCTGCTTTTTATAGAAATTGGTTTGATTCAGGGAAATGATGGAGCCATCTTCGTGGACGGTTTCCTGATAAAGCAGATCCTTGACCACATGGCCTTCCTTCAGGTGTTCCTTTACAATCCGCTTGACGCCCTCGGGGGTAGCCTGGGAATAAAACACACCTTCCGGATAGACGATCATGATGGGACCCAAAGCGCATAAGCCAAAGCAGCCGGTGCGCACCACTAAAATTTCATTTTCCAGCTTTTCTTCCTTTAAAGCCTGATGGAGGGCCTCCAGCACCTTTTTGCTGCCGGAAGAAGTACATCCGGTGCCACCGCAGACCAAAACCTGTTTGCGGTACCCGGTTTTTGCAGCCAGCTTTTCGCCCTGCTCCTGAACCACCTTCCGCACAGCCACCAGTTCCCGTTTGGCCAGGCGAATCTTATTGAGTTCTTCCAGCGTCATGCCTTTTTACCCCCTTTTTTCCGATAAGATTCCAGCACGGTGCTCACCTTTTCCGGTGTCATTTTGCCGTACACTTCGTCATCCACCATCATCACCGGCGCCAGTCCGCAGGCGCCGACACAGCGGCAGGAATCCAGGGAGAAAAGCCCGTCCTGGGTACATTCCCCGCTTTTGATGCCAAGCTGTTTTTCCAGCTCTTCCAAAACTTTGTCCGCCCCCTTCACATAACAGGCGGTTCCCAGACATACGCTGATCTGATGCTCCCCTTTGGGGGTCAAGCTGAACTGGGAATAAAAGGTGGCCACGCCGTATACCTCGCTGAGGGAGATATCCAGCCCCTCTGCCACCATAGTCTGCACCTCAATAGGGAGATAGCCGTAAATACCCTGGGCTTCCTGGAGCACAGGAAGCAGGGCGCCAGGCATATCCTTATGCTGCTGGATTGCGGCCTGCAGCTTTCTGGCCTGAGCCGGCGTTCCCTTAAAGGGGTGAATGTTGGTTTGCTTCATCTGCCTTTCCTCCTTGATTGACACTTCGATGAAAACCACAGCCTCGTCGCCGGAGACTGTGCGGATTATTTCTATTATAGCGATTTTGGTGGAAAAGCACAATGGGTTTTCGGATTTGTCCATACATTTTGGAAGAATCGTTTGTGCTTCCCGGCAATTTCGCCAAAAAAATCGGCAAAATACCTAAAAAATTCAAATATTTAGTTAGCTGTATCTAATCAAATTGCCGGGTATTGGGTTGAAAATAGCTGCTTTTTTGGGAGTTTCTTGGAAAAATGTGGATTCCTGTTTCAAACCAAATCCAATATAAAACAGCAAATTTTCACAAAAAACAATACTTTTTCATCTTCAGTTGTGGGCCGGGCCATTCCATGTTATAATCATGGACAGAGCCACGGATTACGATTTCCCTTTGCCGGTGCGGCCGCCGCTTTGCCTCGGGCAAACCCAGGGGAAGTCCGTTCGAAATGCTGTGGCATCATCCAAACCAGGAGGGACAGCGTATGGAACTGCGAGTGCTCAATTACTTTTTAATGGTCGCCCGGGAAGAAAACATCACCAAAGCCGCCAGCCTGCTGCATCTGACCCAGCCCACTCTGTCCCGCCAGTTGATGCAGTTGGAAGAGGAACTGGGCGTCCAGCTTTTTACCCGCAGCAAACATCGAATCGTTTTGACCGACGACGGCATGCTGCTCCGCCGCCGGGCGGAAGAACTGGTTTCCCTGGCGGAAAAGACAAAGGAAGAACTGCAACACCAGGAAAAAGTTTTGTCCGGCAAGGTAACCATCGGCAGCGGCGAGCTGCAAAGTTCCCAGTTTTTGGCCCAGCTCATCCATTCCTTTCACCAAAAGCACCCCCAGGTGCAGTTTGAGCTGTACAGCGGCCATGCCGACAACATCAAGGAACGGATTGAACAGGGCCTGTTGGATGTGGGACTGCTGCAGGAACCGGTGGATATCTCCAAATACGATTTTCTGCGCACCCCCATCAAAGAACAATGGGGCATATTGGTGAGCCGGGACTGTCCTCTGGCCAAGCAGAAAACCGTCAGCCCCAAGGATCTGGCGGAAGTGCCGCTGATTCTGCCCCAGCGGGAAAGCGTGCAAAACGAACTGTCCCACTGGTTCGGGGAATACGCCAACCGGATTCAGATGGTGGCCAACGGCAATCTGCAATATAACATGGCGATCCTGGCGCGCAACCATTTGGGATGCGTGATTACCATTCGGCTGGACTGCCGGTTTGACGGACTGGAATTTGTGCCGCTCTCCCCCAAACTGGAAACCGGCACCGTGTTGGTGTGGAAAAAGGTGCAGGTCTTTTCCCCTGCGGCCACCGCTTTTTTGGAGGAAGCCAAGGAATACCTTTCAGGAATGAAAGAAAATGTAAACTAGGTATTAGACAGCGCACCCCGTTCAAGGTATAATGATTGGCAAAGCCAATCATTACGGTTCCCCTCTTGGCCGGCCCAATGTCCGGCCGGCCATTTTGCTTCGCAAAAACCGAGGGAAACCCAATGGGTTTTTTATGGTATAATGAAGGCAGAAACCAATCGAAAAGGGAGCGCACCAACATGACCAGAGAGGACGCCAGCCGGCGGTATCAGATTCCCCTATCCATTTTGGAAGCATACGAAAGCTGGGGGCTCTGCGGCAAAAAGCAACAGCAACCCGGCTCTTGGGAGTATGATGACGATGATCTGACACGGCTGCGGATGATCACCGCCTTAAAAGACATGGGCTTTGATTGCGAAGAAATCAAAAGCTACATGGAGCTGCTGGAGCAGCAGGGCACCGAGGCAAGGCGGCTGGAGATGCTGGAACAAAAACGCCGGTGTGCTTTGGAAGAAATTCATCAACGGGAGCACCAGGTCTGTTGTTTGGACTGCCTGCGGCACGACCTGCGAAAAAAGCATCCGGGCAAACCGTAATCAAACAACAATTTACCCAAAAAGAAAACATGGCTGCTTTCCGGAGCTGCAGGTTTGCCAGGCTCCTCAAACAGCCATGTTTTTATTTTTTCGGCGTCACCACTGCCGCTTTTTGGAAAAGGAAACGGAAAGCGCCCAGGAGCCGGCAAAAAGCAGAATGGCCGCCCCCAAAGTCATCGGACCGATCAGGGTAAAACTGCCGGGAAGTCCCATTTCCATGCTGTTGGAAAAGCCCACGAAAACGCCGCAAACCAGCATCAGAAGCACCAGCACCACATAAAACACGATCCGTCCCTTTTCTGCCCCAAACTTAAACACCCAGGGCAGCATCAAGGCGGGGGTCAAAAGCCCCAGGGCTAGAACCATACAGCCCATTGACAGCAGGGCCATCCAATCCGTGCCGCCCTGTATTGCCCCGTAGGCCAGCACGGTGACCAAAGCCGTGGCCAGCACTGCAAACAGGGAAATGAGGTACTTTACCGCCACCAACTGCCCTTCGGAATAGGGGAAGGTGCGGCTGTAGCTTTCCCAGCGGCTGACGTTGTCGTAGGAAAGCAAAGTCATCGGAATAGATCCTGCTATGAACACCGGATAGTACAAAAAGAAGGCACCCTCGGGCGAACACAATCCGATTCCCAAAAACGCCACCAGAATTACCAGGTAAGCCCGGCAGTGCCGGCAGATCATATACCAGTCTTTCAGCAAAAGTCCTTTCATCGGTGTTCCCTCCCTTTGATCAACAGCACAAACAGTTCTTCCAAGCTCACCGGCGAAGCGGCAAATCCCGCCGGAAGGTTTTCCTTTTTCACCAGCACCTCCGCCCCATAGGGAGTCTGCCGCCGGCTCAGCACCGCCGAGCCGGGCAGGGCCTCCAACTGGGAAAGGGGCAGGCTGATCCGGCGGTAATCCTCCAGCAGCCGGTCCTTTTCTTCCAACAGCAGCAGCTTGCCCTGATGAAGAAAGGCCACATAATCGCAGAGCTTTTCCAAATCCCCCACGATGTGAGAGGAAAAGAGCACCGAATGATCCTCCTGCCGGGTAAAATCGTAGATCATCTCCACCACCTCATCCCGAACCACCGGATCAAGGCCTGCGGTGCATTCATCTAAAATCAGCAGCTTTGGATGATGGCTCAAAGCCACCGCCAATCCCAGCTTCATCTTCATGCCTTTGGAAAAATCGGAAAAAGGCTTGGCTTGTGGAAGCTGGAAACGCCGCAGCAAAGCGTGGTACTCCTGGCTGTCCCAACGGGAATAGGTGTGTCGGAACACCTTATCCAACTGGGCGGGGGTGAGGCAGTCGGGAAAGCCCACCTCGTCCAGCACTACCCCCAGATCCTCCTTGATCCCGGGGCCGCAGGAGGCCGGATCTTTCCCCAGCACCGAAACCCGGCCGCCGTCCCGGCGGATGAGGTTTAACAGCAGCTTAATGGTTGTGGTTTTTCCGGCGCCGTTTTCCCCCACCAATCCCAGGATGCAGCCGGAGGGCAAGGACAGGGTCAGCGGACCTAAAACAAAATCCGAGTACCGTTTTTGTGCCTGGTTCAGTTCAATGGCATTCATAATCATTCCTCCTGCAATAAAATACGCAGCATTTCCAGCAGTTCTTCGCCGGTAAGCCCGCAGGCCGCCGCCAGCCGAACTGCCTCCTGAAGATGGGCTTCCACCTGTTTGAAGTGTTCTTCCCGAAGCAGTTGCAGATTTAAGGGCGCTACAAAGCAGCCCTTCCCCGCCATGGTATACACAAATCCCTCCTGCTCCAGTTCATCGTAAGCCCGCTTGGTGGTGATTACACTGATGCGCAGATCTTTGGCCAGATTGCGGATTGAGGGCAGCGCCGTGTCCGGCAAAAGCTCCCCGGAAAGGATCTGCGCCTTGATCTGCTCCACAATTTGCCGATAGATGGGCTCTCCGCTTTGATTGTCCAACAAAATGGTCATTCCATCACCTCTATCTGTATATAAACAATATATACAGATGATACAGGTTTGTCAAGGGGGTAAGGGAAAAAATTTGCTTTGCTTTCCGGCTTTTGGGTTGGTTTACACCGGGCTTTTCAGGTGATATAATAAAACAATAGATATTCGGTTTCGCCGCTGATTTGCGGCGGCGCACCGCCAAGGCAGGAGGGAAAAGGATGCTGAACATTGCTCTGTGCGACGACGAACCGGTAACCCTGTCGCTGCTGCAACAGCAGCTGCAGCTTCTTTTACAGCAGCAGAACCTAGAATTTCAAATCCACACCTATTCCAGCGGCATCGCCATGATCCGGCACTTTTCCCGCCATCCCTTCGATGTGGTGTTTTTAGACATCGCCATGCCCAGGCTATCCGGCTTTCAGGCGGCGGAAATCCAGCAAAGCCGATGCTGAAAGCCACGGCTACGGAACCAAAATCATCCGAAACCTGGTAAAGAAATATCACGGGATGCTGGAATATTACGAAGAGGACGGATATTTTTGCTGCCACCTGATTTTAAAACCGGAAGCGCTTAAGCCATAACCGGCCCGGCCGGATTTACATTTACAAGCTGTTCACACCTTAGACTTGATTTATTGACACCAATTTGGTATAATATGTAAAAACAGCGGCCCGATGGCAAAAATAAACCCCCGGCGGGCATACTGCAAAAAAGGAGTGTTACTCATGGCAATTCAAACCATTACTAAGGATAATTTCGATGCGCAGGTACGCAACCAGGCCGGACCGGTGCTGCTGGACTTTTGGGCATCCTGGTGCGGCCCCTGCCGGATGATGAGCCCGATTCTGGAACAGTTCGCCCAGCTGCACCCCGAACTGGCGGTGGGCAAAGTCAATGTGGACGAGCAGCCGGAGCTGGCCAACCTGTTCCAGATTGCCAGCATCCCCACCCTCTGCGTGGTGCAGAACGGCAAATTAGTGCGGCAGGCGGTGGGGGTACAGTCCATTCCCCAACTGGAAACACTGATCGGCAAATAATACTGTTTCAAGGCAGCGGCAATCCCGCTGCCTTCGGCTTGTGGAAAAAGCATTTTTCGACAAGCCGGCAGAGATCGAGAAACACCTGCAACCTAGGAAAAAACAGCGTCAGGCGTATGCAGATACGTCAAGCTGTTTTTGACGACGGGAGCAAAAATGCGGCCATGGAGCCAATTTTGGCTCCATGGCTCAAACAAGAATATTGAAAAATGCTCCAATCTCTTTCTTCTTTCTTTTCTCTGCATTTTTGCGGTGCGGGGGTTTCTCGACTGTCTGAAGGCAGCGGCAACCCCGCTGCCTTTTGTCCTGCAACAATACACTTCAGGCATGAAATTCAATTTGAGATAAGCATTAGACAGCCGAAAGGAAAAGGATTACAATAAAGATACGAAACACAGCGCCCTTCCCCACCGGTTCGGATGGCGGACGGAAAGGGAAACAAAACGGATTCAGGAGGTAACGACTATGAAAATCCAAGACAAAGCCGCCTTTGATCAGGAAAACGTATTCGGTTTGGGGCAGCCCAACACGGCATTCGCCCAGTATTTTATCGGCAACTCTTATTTAAACCCTTTGACCAAGGCGGGGGAATGCCCGGTTTTTCTGGCCAACGTGACATTTGAGCCCGGCTGCCGGAATAACTGGCACATCCATCATGCCAAAACCGGCGGCGGACAGATCCTGATCTGCACCGCAGGCAGCGGCTGGTACCAGGAAGAAGGCAAGGAAGCGGTAAGCCTGGAGCCGGGTACCGTCATCGTAATTGAGCCGGAAGTGAAGCACTGGCACGGCGCCAAGGCAGACAGCTGGTTTTCCCACATCGCCCTGGAAGTGCCGGGCACGGAAACCTCCAACGAATGGCTGGAAGCGGTGGATGAGGAAAGCTATTCGAAATTAAAGTAAAGGGCTTGACACCGGCACACGATTTTAGTTTGGAGGGAATTTGTAATGATGGATTATAGCAAAACCGATCCGGAATTTGCCCAGCGGATGGAGCACTTCGCCCTGGACGAAGTGGTCAACGAAGAAGGACAGCAGTTGGACGATGTCACCCGCCACCTGGCAATTCTGGCCACGCTGCTGGGATGTCAGGGAAAAGAATTGTTCCGCTGGGAGCTGGGCCGGGCTCTGGATGCCGGAGTGACCCCGGTCATGGCCAAGGAAGTGATCTACCAGGCGGTGGATTATCTTGGCATGGGACGGGCGCTGCCCTTTTTGGACATTGCCAACGAAGTGCTGACCCAGCGGGGCGTTTCCCTTCCCTTAGAGGGACAGGCCACCACCACCATGGAAACCCGTCTGGAACAGGGCTACCAAACCCAGGCGGAGATCTTTGGCGACCAGATGCTGGAGGCCTGGAAGCAAAACCACATCAACCGCTGGCTGGCTTCCAACTGCTTCGGGGATTATTACACCCGCACCGGCCTGGACTTAAAGCAGCGGGAGGTGATCACCTTCTGCTTTTTGGCGGCCCAGGGGGGCTGCGAACCCCAGTTGATGGGACACATCCAGGGCAACCTGAACCTGGGCAACGACAAGGCCTTTTTGATGAAGGTGGTTTCCCAATGCCTACCCTACATCGGCTATCCCAGAAGCCTCAACGCCGTAACCTGCATCAATAAAGTGGCGGAAGGATAATCTTCCGGTTGCAAAATATCGCTCAAATACCAAAGCCGTTCGGCTCCGCAATCGGAATCGGACGGCTTTGCTGTTTATCCCTGGGTTTTCTGGTTGGTCTCCAGGCCGGTGCGGTCAAATGTCACCGACGCTTTTACCGTCAGGGGCAGAGACGAAAGGTATTCCTCAGGATTGGAGGTCATGGCTTCCCAGGCTTTGGAATCGCTCCATTTTAATTGATCCGCCAGTTCCAGCACATTGGCACGATATGAGCAGACGGCGCCATATGCAGATTGGCAGAGGGAGGTAATTTCCTGTTTTGCCTGCTCTTCCATTGCGGAAAAATCGTTGGCATTTTCAGCCTCCCCCGGCTGAAGCAGTTCGTCGATGGTAGCCTGGGCCTGCACGGTTAAAACTGCGCCGTCCCCGCTGAGCTGCCAGGAAACGGAACACTGATGCAGATGTGCGGAAAGGGTGGTGTTCTCATGGTGAAGGACCAGGACCTGACTGTCCACCTGATCCAGCAGAAAGCAGAGGCCTTTTGTTTCTTCCTGGGAAAAGACAGTTTTTAACGCATAATCCTGAATCAGAGCGGTGCCCTGAATCTCAAAGGCGTTGAGCAGGCTCATGCCGCTTCCGTCTTCCCCGCCGGAGGATTGTTCCTGGCTGGCAAGCTCCTGCTGCTGTTCCTCCACCGGCCGGATAACCGGGATCAGGGTGCTGCCGCCGGTATCGTCCAGCTGCATGGAAATGGTAAAGTAGTTGCACTCCAAAGCGCCGTCGCTGTCCTCCCCCTGCTGAATCATGGATTCCAAAGATTCGGCGCTGAGAATGCCCTGCTGCACCCCGGTGGCCACGATCTCTTCGGCGGAGACTGCGCTGACCAGAACCCGGGCGTTTTGCCGGGTGCTTTCGCTGCGGTCGAAATAGGAAAGAATGGGCTGGACACTTTCCTGCACCAGGCTCTGGCCCAGAATAATCACCCGGTTATGCCCCAAAAACATGGTCTTTCCCTGGGCACGATTGGCCTGCTCCATGGCCTGGCTGAGGGTTTCGCCGGTGGCGGTTAAAATGGCGGAATTGTTTTTGGAGCTGTCCACAGCGGTGGAGGAACCACTGCCCTGGGGGGCGAAAATCTGCAGGGTGACCTTTAGCTGGCCGTCCTGGGTGCGGTCGATGCCCACTGCTTCCACCAAAGCCAGCTCGCTGGTCTGCACCCCCTGGATACAGCCGGTCAACAGCAAAAGCGAACCAAGGAGTAGGAGGGCCAGCAGGCTCTTCAAAACACGCTTCATCCCGATTTCCCCTCCTTTCTGCGGCAAAACCAGCATCCGAAGGGCAGCACCAAAGCCCCGATGCCAACTGCCACGATGACAAACCAGGGGTGGTAGGACAACTGCTCCGAAAGCAAAAATCCCGAAAGAAGCCAGCTGATCCCCAAAAGCAGGGCCCCCAGCAGCCACAGCAGCGGGCCGGGTTTTCGCCTGGGGGCAGCCGACTGCAAAAAGCCCTTGGCAAACCAGAACAGAATTGCAATGCGAAACAGCGCCAGCATCACCCAAATGGCCATATACACCGCATCCAACCGCTGCAAAAAGCCAACCTGTACGGCGGCGGAAAGGAAGTACACCGGATAGACAATGTTGGTGGTAAAGTCCCCGAACACGAAACAGACCATGCCGAACAACAAACTCACCAGCACCCCGCTGATCAGGCTGTACCAGACCCCGGCCTTAATCAGGCTGCCCTTCCCTTCCGCCAATTTCGGCGCCAGCAGCGGAAGGAAGAACAATTCCGGATTCTGAAACAGACTGTTGGAGGCGGCTGCCAAAATGCCGGTCCAATCCACCTGGGAAACCGGGTCCAGGCGGGCAGGATCCATCTGGGGCGCAGCAATGCAGCAAAGCAGCAGAATGCTCAGGGTAAAGAAGAAAAACAGAATGGAGCCGTAC
The DNA here is from genome assembly GCA_949282975.1 of uncultured Oscillospiraceae bacterium. GTDB lineage: Bacteria > Bacillota > Clostridia > Oscillospirales > Ruminococcaceae > Egerieicola. The sequence goes on from CASDQY010000111.1 coordinate 15,201, forward strand.
CGGGCCAGCCCTTCCAACCCCTGATAAGCGCACCAGCACCCCGCCAGCACCACCGGCCACAGCAGCGCAATGGACGGCGCCTGAGGAAACACGGCGTTGCCCAGAAAAAAATTCAGATGAAGCAGGGTCATCAGCAGCCAGGATAGGGCGATGAGAAAATATCCGGTCATCCAGATTCCCTTGAAACGGTTGTCCAGCAGCAGCCGGGGGTGCTTTTGAAACAGGATGCCGCCGGGCAGAAAAGCCAAAAAACAGAACGGGATGGCCAGCAGCGAACCGTAAAACATCTCGTGGATGGTAAAGGAGGTGTACGCCATGCACATGGTCATCACCGAAAACATACGGGAAAGACAGAGCAGGATCACCACCTGCCACAGGCTGATACGGGAAGAGGAATTCAAGGCGGATTCACTCCTTATCGGAATCAGATTTGGGGGGATTGCTGCCGTAAAGATGGTTGACGGTAATGTGGTGCCGGGAAAGCCACCTGGTATTCTTCCGCAAAAAGGTATCCCCCAGGGACATGGTGTTTAAGGGGGAGATGGGGCTGAGATACGGCACTCCCCCGTTTTGCATGGAAGCGGCATTCACCGCCACCGCCACCATGGCCAGGCTTAATCCATACAGCCCGAAGGTGCCGCCGATGACAATCAGCAAAAACCGCAGCAGGCTGACCGGCTGATGGAGATTGGGCACCACAAAGGAGGAGATAGCGGTGAGTGCCACCACCAGCACCATGGGCGTGCCGATTAAGCCGGCGGATACCGCCACATCCCCGATCACCAGCGCCCCCACAATGGAGACGGCATGGCCGATGGCTTTGGGGAGCCGCAACCCGGCTTCCCGCATGATTTCATAGAGGAAGTGGATGACCAGCGCCTCTACCATCAGGGAAAAGGGGGTCGTTTCCTCGGCGGCCACAATGCTAAACAGCAGGGCATGGGGCACCAGCTCCTGATGAAAGGTGCCGATGGCCACATACAGCCCCGGCAGCAGCACCGCCAGCCCAAAGGCCAGATATTTGATCAGGCGCATCAGGGTGGCGTAATACGGTTTGGAGCAGTAATCGTCCATGGTCTGGAAATTTTCGCTGAAGAGATACGGCACGATCAGGGCAAAGGGGTTGCCGTCCACCAAAATCCCGATTCGGCCTTCGTCCAGCTTGGCGCAGAGCGTATCCGGCCGTTCGGTTTGACCTACATTGGGAAAGAGATGGAAGCCCTTTGGCTCCAAAAAATACTGGAGATACCCGCTGTTCAGCACCTGGCGCAGCTTTACTTTTTTCAGCTTTTGCCGCACCTGCTCCAGTAAAGCGGGATCAGCGGCGTCCTCAATCCATACCAGGCAGTATTCGGTGCGGGAGACGGTGCCGCACTCCTGCATCTCCATCCGAAGCTGATCCGACTTGATCCGCCTTTGAAGCAGAGCCATGTTCACCCGGATGGGTTCGGTAAAGGCTTCCTTGCTGCCCCGCTCGTTGATTTCATTGTCCGGCTGGGAAATGCTGCGATAGGCAAAGCCGGGCATGGTCATGGCAAGGGCGATGGGATAGCCGTCGATGAGCAGAATCAGGTTGCCGTTGCCCATCTGCATCAGCACCTTGGAAAAGGTGGTGAGCTCAAAAAGCTGATTTGCAAACAAACTCCCCTGGCGGACAAACAGGGCGATATCTTCGGGGGTGGCGTACTGATATTCATACTTTCGGTTCAAGGCGGCAATCAGTTTGTTGTGCTGGTCTACAGCGATCATCCCTTCCCCGCCTACGGTGGCGATGTCCACTCCCCCTACCGTCAGCGTTCGGATGGCTAAAGCAGCGGAATTTCCGGTATACTGCCGGAGCGCTTCCAGGTTTTTGGTCAGGGATGCGCTGATTCGCTTTGGCAGATCATTATTTGGCATAAATCCTCCCTCCAGGTTCCATACTAGCGTCGTACCATTTTTTTGGTTAGAAATATCGTTGCCCCTGGGAGGGATTTTATGCTTACGGTTTTGATTCGCTCGGTGCTGTTATATCTCTGCGTCATGTTTTTTATGCGGATTATGGGCAAACGGCAGCTGGGAGAATTGCAGCCTGCGGAACTGGTGATTTCGGTTTTGATTTCCAATGTGGTCTCCCTTCCGGTGGAGGATCCGGATGTACCGCTGCTGATGGGAATCATCCCTGCGGCGGTATTGGTTGGGCTGGAACTGGCTTCCAGCCATCTTTGCCTGCGGTTTCGCAAGATCCGCACCCTGCTGGGGGGCAACCCGGTGGTGATCATTCATGACGGGATCATTGACCAGAAAGCGCTGAAAAACCTGCGGTTCTCTTTAGATGATCTTATGGAGAGCCTGCGCAGCCAGGGGATCTTCGACCTGAATCAAATTCAATACGCCATTGTTGAAACCAACGGAACTGTGTCCATTCTGCCCTACGAAAAAGATGCTCCGGCTACCCCAAAACAGTTGAATCTAACCCTTTCGCCCCAAGAGGTGCCGGTGGTGGTCATCAGCGACGGAACCGTACTGGAGGACGGGCTGCGGGGAGCGTCCATGAGCCGCAAGCAGTTAAGAAAACTGCTGGAAAAAGAAGGCACCGAGCCGAGAAAGGTATTTTTGCTCTGTGCCGACAAGAGCCACCGGTACACCCTGATTCCCAAGGAGGAGAAAAAATGAAGCGTTTGATCACCATTCTGATTATTATTTTGGTTTTAATTGTGTTTGGCCTGCTTTCCATCTGGCGATTAAGCCAGGATATGGATGTGTATGTTTCCCGCATCGACTCCATCCAGCAGTCCCTGGAGGAGGGTTCCCCAAACTTGAATCTGATCTCCCAAACAAGGGAGGACTGGGAAGAGGAAATGCAGCTTTTAACCTTGTTTTTATACCATGCCTCTTTGGAGGATATGGCGGAAAAATGGCTGGATGTTGAATTTTACTGCCGGACCCAGGAGTATCAGGCAGCGGCCCAGACATTGCAGCGGCTGAAGCAGGATTGGCAGCAGCTGTTCCACCAGGAAATCCCCATACCGCAAAATGTATTTTAAGCAGGAAAAGCGGCACAATCTGGTGATTTCTAATTTTTCTTTCGCTGTTCTTGCTTTTTTCTTCATAATTTCGTATACTATGCTTATCTTTATTCTGTAACATAGAAAAAGGAGAAAAGAGGATGGAAGAGAAAAAGCGAAGTTCCTTTACCGGGAAAATCGGGTTTGTGCTGGCCGCCGCCGGAAGTGCGGTTGGGCTGGGCAATCTTTGGCGGTTTCCCTATCTGGCGGCGAAATACGGCGGGGGCATCTTTCTGCTGGTCTATATTATTTTGGCCGTTACCTTCGGCTTTGCGCTGATGACGGCAGAAATTGCCCTGGGGCGGAAAACCGGTCTCAGCGCCATCGGCGCCTTTCGGAAACTGAACAAAAAATGGGCTTTTTTAGGGGTGCTTACCTCCCTGGTGCCCATGATTATCTTCCCCTATTACAGCGTCATCGGCGGATGGGTCACCAAGTATGCCGTTCAATATGCTGCCGGGGGAGCAGAACAGGCGGCGGATCCCAATTTCTTCAATCAATACATTTCCCAGCCTTTCGAGCCGATTTTCTGGTTTATGCTGTTCATCGGCATCACCTTTGTGATTGTGCTTTTGGGGGTCGAAAAAGGAATTGAAAAAGCCAGCAAATTTATGATGCCGGTTTTGGCGGTGCTTTCGGTGGTGATCGCCGTCTTTACCGTGACGATGCCCGGTTCCTGGGAGGGTGTGCTCTATTACATCACACCGGACTTTTCCAAATTTTCCGTAACCACTGTTTTGGCGGCAGTGGGGCAGCTGTTCTACTCCATGTCCCTGGCCATGGGCATTATGATCACCTACGGCTCTTATATGAAAAAGGAGGTTCACATTGAATCCTCCGTCCATCAGATTGAGATCTGCGACACCGGTTTCGCACTGATCGCCGGGCTTATGATCGTGCCGGCCTTCTATGTCTTTTCCGGGGGCAATGCATCGGAGATGAACGCCGGGCCGGGACTGATGTTCCAAACCCTGCCCCAGGTGTTTGAGCGGATGAGCGGCGGCATTCCCTGGCTGGGCAGCCTGATCGGGTGCATTTTCTTCGTTCTGGTATTTTTTGCGGCGATGACCTCCGCCATCTCCCTGATGGAAACCATTGTCTCCATTCTCTGTGACAAACTGAAATGGAGCCGGGTAAAATCCTGCATTCTGGTGGGCATTGGCGCATTGGTGCTGGGGCTGCCCTCCTGCCTGGGGTTCAGCGTTTGGAGCGAGATCACCTTCCTGGGCGGCATGACCATTCTGGACTTTTTTGATTTTCTCAGCAACTCGGTGCTGATGCCCATTGTGGCCTTTTTAACCTGTATTTTCATTGGGTATGTGATCGGCACCAAATCCATTTCGGAAGAGGTGGGGCTGAATGTCAAATTCAAACAGGAAAAGCTGTTTACCGTCATGATCAAGTATGTAGCGCCCATCTGCCTGGTAGCGATTCTGGTATCCTCCGTGCTGGACGGGCTTGGAATTTTCGACATTTAACGGCAGCGTTTCTTTCTCCCAAAGCCTACGACTTTTTGCCGCAGGCTTTTTTCAGCGCTGCCCGCCGGAAAATTTACAAGTCGTTCATCTCCCTTCCTTGACAAATCGCCCTCAAAGGGTATACTATAATACCTGCGCAGAAAAAGTTGGAGAAGGAGGTGTGTACCATGGAAAACACCAAAACCATTGCGGTGAACCGAAAAGCCAGGCACGATTACTTTGTCTTGGAATCTCTGGAGACCGGCATTGAACTCACCGGGACCGAAGTAAAGTCCATCCGCAAAGGACAGGTCAACCTGAAAGACAGTTGGTGTTCCATCGACAAAGGGGAGCTTTTTGTCAAGGGTATGCACATCTCCCCCTATGAACAGGGCAACATCTTCAACCGGGACCCTTTCCGGGTGCGGAAGCTTTTAGCCCATCGCCGGGAGATTGACCGGCTGTATGGGCGGTTGAAGCAGGAAGGAATCTCCCTGATTCCCCTCTCTTTGTATTTCAAGGGCAGCCGGGTGAAGGTGCAGCTTGGTCTGTGCAAAGGCAAAAAGCTTTATGACAAGCGCCAGGACATGGCCAACCGGGACGCCAAACGGGAAATTGCCCGGGCCATGAAGGAAAAGAACCGGTAAAGTCATTAAGCCAACCAACATCATGGGGGCGTAAAGGTTTCGACGGGGACCGTGCAGCTCTGTAAGCGGGCCGTGTGGGTGAAAACACGTTAATCGTCACACCTAAATATAAACGCTAACAAGAATACTAGTCGTTTAGAACTCTGCGCAGCGTAATTTAATTATGCTGTCCGCTGCGGCAGATTGCCGTGCTCTGACGCAGTGTTAACTTAACGGTGGACTTGTTCGGCGTTTGCCTCGGCGCCGAAGAGGTTTTTGGAGGCTTGCTTCTGAAAAAGGCTGACTGTTGCCGTTTTCAGAGGGAGAAAAAGAACAGTCTACGCTCGTAGAAAGCAGAGGGAATCGATTTTCGGACAGGGGTTCGATTCCCCTCGCCTCCACCA
>CASDQY010000112.1 GCA_949282975.1 uncultured Oscillospiraceae bacterium
CGCCAGGCTGCCCTGGGGCGCAATCTGATTATCCACCGCCTGAACCCGAATTCTGCCACGGTAACCGGATTCATACATCTGATCCAAAAACTGCATTCCGATGCCGCCCTGCTTGATCCCTTCCTCAAAAAAGTAAATGGAATCGTAATCCATGGCAGATTGTATGGCCTGTTGTGCAACAGGGCGGATACAGACCAGTTTCAGAACATCGGCCCCCAGGGATTTGGCCGCCGCCATGACTTCTTCACAGAGCCGGCCGTAACTGACCAGCAGCACCTTTCCGCCCTGCCGGTGCAGCAAATAATCCTGGGTGCCGTCCCCAAGCAGATCGTGGGTGCAGCATTCTTCTCCACGAGGATACCGCACTGCCACCGGGCCGTCGGTGTATTCATACAGCGCCCGATCCATGCAGCCACGCAGCTCCCCATAGCTCTCCGGGCTGAAGATCCGCAAGCCCGGGATGGTGGAAAGATAGGCGGCATCGAACAGGCCCTGATGGGTTTCGCCGTCGTCCCCCACAAAACCCGCCCGGTCAATCATAAACACCACATGTTTCGGCTCAATGGCGCAGTCGTGCAGGATCTGATCGTAACTGCGCTGCAAAAAGGTGGAATACACCGCAAACACCGGCAGAAAGCCCTGGGTGGCCAAACCGGCGCAGAAGGTCACGGCGTGTTCCTCCGCAATGGCGGTGTCAAAAAAGCGGATGGGGAATTTTTCGGCAAAAAAGTTCAGGCCGGTGCCGTTTTTCATGGCGGCGGTGACGGCGCAGAGATTGAGATCGCTTTCCCCCAGCCGGGCCAGGTACCGGCCCATCACGCTGGAAAACCCTTCCTTCCGGGCGGGCAGGCCGTCTCCGTCCGGATCAAAGCCGCCCACACCGTGATACTCACCGGGCTTGCTTTCCGCCGGGGCATATCCCTTTCCTTTGATGGTATCCACATGGATCACCACCGGGCGTGCCAGGCTTTTGGCCGATTCCAACGCAAAGATGAGTTCCTGAAGATTATGTCCATTCACCGGGCCGATGTACTCAAATCCCATTTCTTCAAAGATGGTGCAGCCCAGCATCCGGCTTTTCAGCGCTGTTTTTTCGGCGCTGATGACTTTATGAAGCCCCTTGCCCACCAAAGGAAGGTGATCCAACTGGTGCATGGCACGATTTTTCAGGCTGCGGTAACCCGGCTTGGTGCGCATCACCGCAAGGTATTTGGCAAGCCCGCCCACATTGCGGGAAATGGACATATCGTTCTGATTTAAAATCACGATCAGCCGGGCGTTGCTCCGGCCGGCATTGTTCATCGCCTCGTAGATCATTCCGCCGGTAAAAGAACCGTCCCCCACCACGGCAATGGTGAAGGCGTCGCTTCCCCGCATCCGCAAACCCCGGGCAATGCCGTAGGCGGCGGAGATGGAGGTGGAGCTGTGCCCCGCCAAAAAAGCGTCGTGAATGCTTTCCTTTTGCTTTGGAAAACCGCTGAGGCCGCCCTCTTTGCGGAGTTTTGAAAAGCCCGCTTTCCGCCCGGTAAGCAGTTTATGGGTATACGACTGATGCCCCACGTCGAATACAATTCGATCCGTGGGGGACTGAAATACTTTATGAATGGCCAGCGTCAGCTCCACAACCCCTAAATTGGAGGATAAATGGCCGCCGGTTTTGGCAATGGAATGAATCAAGAAACTGCGGATCTCTCCCGCCAGTTGGCGCAGCTGTTCCAGATCCAACTTCTTCACATCCTGTGGAGATTGAATCTGATCCAGGAGAGGGTACTCCTTTTCCATACAGGTCTACTCCCGTCCATGATGTTCTTTTGTGCCGCCATGAAGCACCGCCGATCAAAAAATCGGAATAAAAATAGCGATCATGATCCCCAGCAGCGCCCCTGCCAGTACCTGCACCGGGGTATGTCCCAAAAACTCCTTCAGGTCGCCGGGAAGGAGATTAGGTTCTTCTTCATCCAACAGCTTGCTTTTTGCCAGACGGTTCAGGGCTTTGGCCTGTTCCCCGGCGGCCCGGCGAACGCCCATGGCGTCATACATTACCACAATAGCCAGCAGCACCGACACCGCAAATGCCGGGCTGCCCATTCCCTCGCTGCGAGCCAAAGCCATCATCAATCCGCACACCGCCGCCGAATGGCAGGAAGGCATGCCGCCGGCCCCCACCAGCCGTTCCGCTTTGAATTGCTTGGTTTGCAGGGCATTGATGATCGCTTTGAGCACCTGTGCAGCCGCCCAGGAAGCGCCCGCAACGATGAGAGGATAATTGCTGATCAACTGGAGAATTTGTTCCATGTGTCTGTGCTTCCTCCCGATTTATACTGCATTTTCTTTCTCTTTCCTTATTTTCTTTTCTGCCCACACCGTTTAATAGGTGCGCTCCAGCAGCCAGTTGGTCAACTGGATCAAGTACCGGGCGTTGCCCAGTTTTTCCAGGCAATCCAGCGCCTTTTGGGTCTGAATCGCAGCAAGTTCCTTGGAACGCTCCAAGCCGTACAAAGTGACATAGGTGGTTTTATGCTGCTGCTCATCCGAGCCAATGGGCTTACCCAGATCCTCGGTTGTGGAGACGACATCCAAAATGTCATCAATAATCTGGAACGCCAGGCCCAGATGGCGGCCGTAGCGGTCGGCCAAATGGATCTGCTCCCGGCTTCCGCCCCCCAGAATGCAGCCCATGCGGCAGGCGGCACGGATCAACGCACCTGTTTTCAGCCGATGAAGGCGATCCAACAGCTTGGGCGGAGTTTCCTTGCCCTCTTGATCCAGATCAATGGTTTGACCGCCGATCATGCCTCTGGCGCCGGCAAAGCGGGCCAGTTCCAAAGCGGCCTGCCCGGCCCGTTCCCGGTTGGGGCAGCTGCATACCGCCTCAAACGCCATGGTCAGAAGTCCGTCCCCTGCCAGCAGTGCCGTAGCTTCCCCAAAAGCCTTGTGGCAGGACGGGCGGCCCCGACGGAGGTCATCGTTGTCCATGCAGGGCAGATCGTCGTGAATGAGAGAATAGGTGTGAAGCATTTCCATGCCGCAGGCCGCATTTAAAGCGTCCTTGGTTTCACCGCCGCAGAGACGGCAAAACCAAAGCACCAGCAACGGACGAATCCGTTTGCCCCCGCCCAGCAGGGAATAGCGCATTGCTTCCAGCACCGGCTCGTAAGGGGGCTGGCAGCTTCGCAGAAAACGCTGCATCCGTTCTTCAATGATCTCCACATCCAGAGCCATCTGCCGCTGAAATTCCGTTTGATTCATTCTGCTTCTCCTTCCGGCACGGGGGATTCCTGCTCCGCCTGAGCCGAAATCTGAGTGACCTTCAGCTTGGCCTGGGCAATCTGTTTTTCACAGCTTTGCACAAGCTTCACCCCTTTTTGATACAGCTCTAAGGAGTCACTCAGCCCCAGCTGCCCCTGTTCCAGCTGATCCACCAGCGTTTCCAGGGCTTGAAGGTTTTCTTCCAGCGTTGCTTTTTTCTGTGCCATGATTGATTTCTCCTACAATGGATGTAAAGCTTCCATCCTTAACAGTTGTAACAATGGTATCACCGGGCCGAACCTGTGCCGACGCAGTAACGGTCCGCCCCTGGGATTGGGTAATAGAATAACCCCGACCCAGCACCGCAAGGGGACTGAGAGCCTGTAAACGCCCGGTCAAAGCAGAAAATTCCTGGGTTTTCTGCTCGATTTTCCCCTGCACGGCACGATCCAGCCGAGAGCTGACTTCATCCAGCCGTTGGGCAGACTGCTCCAAAATCCGAACGGGATGATAGCGGGACAGCCGGTGCTGTAAAGGTAACAAACTTTGCGCAGATTGCTCCAGCCGGCGATCCATACTGCGGGTCATGCGATAGCGAAAATCCGCCACAGCGCCCAAAATCTGCCCCGCATCCGGTACGGCCAATTCGGCGGCGGCGCTGGGGGTGGGGGCTCGCAGATCTGCCACAAAATCGCAGATGGTATAGTCGATTTCATGCCCCACGGCGCTGATCACCGGAATAGGGCAGCGAAAAATCTCATAAGCCAGCTGCTCATCGTTAAAGCAGAACAAATCCTCCGCCGAACCGCCGCCCCGGGCGATGATCAACAGATCCAATGGATCTTGGGAGGCTTTTGCCACCGCTGCCCGCAGGCTGGCCGGAGCAGCGTTCCCCTGAACCACGGCCCCATATACCCGAACTTCCACCAAAGGATACCGCCGGGACAAAATCTGAAGAATGTCCTGCAAAGCGGCGCCGCTGGGGGAGGTGACCACGCCGATGGTGTGAGGAAACCGGGGCAAAGGCTTTTTCAACGCCGGATCGAACAAACCGGCGGAGGCTAATTTTTTTTTGAGCTGCTCAAACGCCAGGTACAGCGCCCCCAGGCCGTCCGGTTCCATATCCCGGACATAGACCTGCAGCGCCCCTTCCTTTTCATAAAGCTGCACCGAACCCTTTAAAATCACCGCCATGCCTTCCATAGGCTGGAAGGACAGGCGCTGGGCATCAAAGCGAAACATTACACATTTTACCGATGCCTGCTGATCTTTTAAGGTGAAATAGCAGTGGCCGGAACGGGGATGGCGATGAAAGGTGCCGATCTCTCCCCGCAGGGCAAGCCGGTTGAGCACCGGATCCAGATCCAAATGCTGCTTGAGATAGCGATTGAGCTGGGAGACGCTGAAAATTTCTGCTTCCATAAGCCCCTCCCTATCCTTCTTTTTCATGCTGCCGGGCAGCCAGAACGGCAATCCCGGCGCTGTTATCACTGCTGTACTGCGGCTGGGCAAACAAACCGTGAAACTCCTGTTCCAAAGCGTTGCGGATGAACCGGTTGCTCATCACGCCCCCGGCGTACACCAAAGGCCTTTGGCCGTAATGTTCCAGCATCCGGCGGGTCATCCCGGCCACGGCGGCCAAAATGCTTTCCAGGCAGAACCGGGCGATGTATGCCCGGTCACAGCCCTGCTCCAGCAAAGTCCGGCACTGATTTTCCACGCCGGAAAGGCAGCAGTCGCAATCCTTTAACACCGGCCGAACCTTCACGGTTTGGTCCCATTCTGCCGCCAGTTGTTCCAATGCCGGCCCGCAGGGGAAATCCAATCCCAGCATCACTCCCACCCGGTCAATCACCTGACCGGCGTGAAGATCTCGGGTAGCGCAGATGCGCTGCACCCCAAGGCTGGGACTGCCCGGTTTGACCAACAACCCTTCGGTTGTGCCGCCGGAAACATGGAAGGCATAAAATTCCCCTTCCAGCCAATCCAGCGCCCGGGCCGAGTAAAGGGCGGCCGCAATGTGCCCTTCCTGATGGGAAAAAGCATAAAGCGGCAGAGAAAAGGCGCTGGCCAAAAGCCGGGCGCACATCTCACCCACCAGAAAACAGGGCATATAACTGCCTTCCACCCGCCGGGGAAAGGCGCTGTAGCCGATTCCATCCGGCGCTTTTCCGGCACGGGAAAAGAGGGCTTGAGCCAGTTCGCCCAGCTGCTTGACATGAAGGAAAACGGCGTCGGACTGCCGCAGCCCACACTGCCCCGGCTTCACCGGAAGAAGCCGCTTTTCCATCTCGACCCTTTGCGAAGCGGTGTCATACAAGCTCAGGGAAGTGGTATAATTGCTGGTGTCAATCCCCAGAAAAACGCTCATTTTATAAGTCCTTTTGCAGATTGGCCAGCACGCCGTTGATGAAGGTGACATCTTCCTTGGAAGTGTACTCCTGCGCCAGTTTGACCGCTTCGCTGATGACAATATCCCCAGGCACCTGGTTTTTGCAATAGATCATTTCATAAGCGGCCAGCCGAAGCACCGCCAGGCTGACTTTGGAAATCCGGGCAAGGGTCCACTTTTTCAGATACCTGGAGATGGTTTCATCCAACTGGGCCTTGTGTTCCTCTACCCCCAAAAACATCTGCCGGGCAGCCTGATCAAATACCACCAGGCCGCTGTCCTGAGCCTGGGCAAACATATCCTCCACCGGCTCATCGGGGAAAAATTCCCGTTCAAAGGTTAAGAGAAAGGCGGCACGGCGCATTTCATGGCGGTTTAATTTTGGTTGTTCCATATTGTTGCTACAATCCTTTATGTTATTCTCAAAAGCGGTCAGGCGGCGATGCCTTGGATAGAGACATTGACCTTGCTGACGGCGTTGCCGGTCAGATCCTGCACCGCTTGTTTGACGCAGTTTTGCACCTGCTCCGCCACTTCCTTAATGCGGTAGCCATTGTGGAGCATGACAAAAATGCTGATCTCGACGCTGTCGCTCAAAGGCGTGATCTGAACCAGCTGATGGGTAGCCTTAGGCAGCAGCCAGCGCCGAAACGACTTGGGTGGTTCCACCACCTGGGCGACCCCTTCTACATCGCTGACCACCAGCTGAGCGATCTGGGCGATGACCTGTTCGGAAATATTTAAGGTAAAGTCGTGCCGTTTTTCACGAAATTCCATATTGGGTTGCCTCCTTTTGGCTTAGTGATACCACGGCTTTTCAAACAGCAAGCCGCAGATACCCCAGGATTTCCTATAAAAGGAAATGGAGTTGGCGTATGTTCTTGTTTAGTATAACACAATTCCATCAAAAGAACAACCTTTTGCACCCTCCTTTTTCAACGACAAGGCAAAGCGGCCGGAAATACCGGCCGCC
>CASDQY010000113.1 GCA_949282975.1 uncultured Oscillospiraceae bacterium
TTCCGGAAGGGTACGAAAGCCCCCAGAATTCAGCTTCAGACGGGGGAGAAATTTGGCTTTACTGTGAAACCTTCCACGAAAATCAAAGCGGCGGCGACTATACCCAGGACGGCACCAACCTGTTGCTGGTGGATGAACAGAGCATTTGGGAAACCGGTGCGGTAAGCAATATTACGGTAACGGTGACACAAAACGCCACGGATCTAAGCTATAGCGACGTGTATGGCGGCAATTCCGGCACAGTGGATGCTTCCGGCAAGGAAAACGGCTTGATTCTGGCCGTTCCCTGGCTGCGGGAAAACGACGGCGAACAAACCGGCGGTGCCGATCAATATACCGGTATGACTCCCATTTACGGTTCGAACCTGGACGGCTATCACTTTGCGGTGGATGAATTGAACAGCACCGACAATCTGGAGCTGTTGCAGGCGGCGTTTCAGGCGGCGATGTACCAGATTTATTATGCCCGGTATGGGGAGGACATGAACTACCAGAACTGGTACATGGCATGGTACAACAGTGAAGACCGCTATTACGGCACTCTTACCGATCTGCCCGGGGATGCCACCCGGTACATTTGGACCCAGGACGGGGACGCAGTCGACACCGACCGTGTCGACCTTAGCGTGGCGTATTATTTCCTGGATTGGAATGATCTTTATTCCATCTTTGGGGCGGAAAATGCCGCCGGCACCGCCGCCGAGAAGCTGAGCGCCATGGCCGGAGCGGTTCAAAGGGAAATGGATGGCAACGGCGGCGATTTGGAACAGGCGGTTCAAACTCTGATGAACAGGGTGATTGACGCTGACGATGGCAGCACACCCGGCCATTTCGGCCTGCTGGAAAGCGACAGCTACACCCGTCAATTTGCCATGCGGCTGTATCTGCCAAACGTGGTGCGGCAGCTTCAGGTGCAGAAGGTGGACAGCAGTGGGCAGGCTCTGGCCGGCGCCACCTTTACCCTGTCCGGCAGCAATGGCAGCGCCGTGGGCACCACCGATGAAAACGGTTTGCTGGTATTTTCTGCCAAAGGAACCGGAGCGGCGGGCAGCGCTTTCCTCGCCCTGGAACCCGGTACCTACACCCTGACCGAAACGGCTGCGCCGGAAGGATACCAGATCAATTCCACTCCGGTGACCATTCAGGTAACGGAGCATGAAATCTATGCCGATGCCGGAAACGATCAGGACGGCATTGCTGTGCGCAAGGGACTGGGTAAGTTAGTGCAGAGCATGGTGCGGTACACCAATGATGTAAATGTAACCTTACGGGATATTACAGCAACCCAAACTACCGCAACCGGTTCCATTACTTCCGGAAACACCTCCAATCTGGACGGGGGATTTACGGCAACGGGGAACACACTGGCCCTCCACTACGGCTTACATACCGCCTATCTGGAATACGGCACCCATGTGGATGAAGCCACCGGCGTGGCCGCCGATCCTTTCTTTGAGACCCAAACCGGAACCATCGGCTTGGAGGTTGCGCAAAACGATGATGTCCATCTCGATGATGAATATTTTGATTCTCGTTCCAGAGATGTGGATCTGAGCGGCTTTGATATTTCCAATCTGTTTTCCGGCTCCACCACTGTGGTGGTGACCAACCGGGCCAACACCGATGGCACCGGCACGTTAACGGTGCAGAAAGAAGTGCTGACCCCGGAACAGGCGGGGGCGGAAGGGGCCTTCCCCTTTACGCTGGCCTTTGCCAATGCCGGGGAATCCCTGGCCGGTTCCTATGATTACGCCATTTATTGGACGGGCAAGGTCCGGGCTTCCGGTACGCTCACGCTGGACGACAGCGGCAATATCCAGTGGGTTACGGTGGATGCAGCCGGCGCCGAACCGGATCTTGTCAACGAAACCGCCCATACCTTCACCCTGAAAGACGGATATTATTTCTCGGTGGAAGGTCTGCCGGCCGGCGCCGTTGCCAATGTGGCGGAGCAGGGGACAGAGGGCAAAACCTATCAGGTGTATGTCACGGCGGATGCCGGTGACCGCTCTTCGGGCAGCACGCTTTCCGGTTCGGGCAGTTCCGTTTCCGGAACCGTGTCTGTGAATTCTTCCCAAGGTGTGACCGGCCTTCCTCAGGCGGATACCTCCTATGAATTTGAAGGCTCTCTGGCAGACAGCAGCGGTGCGGTGGGCACTGTCACCGCCGACAATCCCTTGGATGTGGTGCTCTCCGATGGATGGCTAACCTTCCATCAAGGGGATGCCGCCTCCAAGAACACGGTGCAGTGGAACAATCCCCTGGCTGGAGACGCCGGGCTGGAAGGCTTTGCTGTTTCCCTTCTGATGAAACCCAATGCCACCGTTGCCGTGAACGGAACCGACGGACTCTTTAGCTTTACCACCCAATCCGGCGGTTATCTGGGATTGGCCGGAAACGGTACGTTGGTGTTTTCCGACGGCAGCGGCACAACCTATGATTTTACCCAGGCGGAAAATTACCGTGGGTTCCTGGAAGAAGGGGACGGGGAGTTTCTGCTCACCATGACCGTCAGCCATGATCGGGTTTGCTTTTATAAAAATTCCGTGCTGGTCAACCAGATTCGCCAGGCCGATCTCACCGATGCCCCGGATCTCTTCCGGCAGATTGCGGAGTTTGTGAGAAACGCCGATTCCTTTACCCTGGGCAGCGCCGCCGTGCAGGGCGGTACCGCCGGGTTCTCTGTGGACTTCGTCCGGATCTACGATTCCGCTTTGGCGGCAGATCAAATCAACCGCTTGGCGGCGGCGGAGGCCAACGAAGCCTATCTGTTGTTTGAAAACGTGGAATTGGCGGATTTGGAATTTGAAAAAGATACGGTATACGGCACCGACACACCGGAAAGCGGGTATCCTTTTACCGTGACCATGACCCTGCCCGACGGTGTGCCCTCCGGCAGCTATTCCTATACGGTGGATCAAACCGCCACCTCCATTTCCCTGACCAATGGCACGGCAACCTTCGACCTTTCCCTGGGGGACGGCCAAAGCTGCGTCATTTCTAATGTACCGGTGGGAACCGGCTTCCGCATTGGGGAAACTGCCGACGGCTACTACACCACCATCACCGCCCAAAGCGGCAGCGGATGGACGTCCGGAAATGCGGCAGTTGGTTCCACTCCCGTTGCAGGAAGCGAGGCCTCCGGTTCCCTGACCGCTTCCGGTGCGGAGCTTACCTTTACCAATCGCCAGGCCACCCTCACCGTCACCAAGCGGGATGGTGCGGGAAGTTTGCTGGAAAACGCCGGATTCACCCTGTATGATTCCACGGGAGCCGTTGTGGTCGGGGAAGAACAGACCGTTGCGCTGCATGAACGGGTGACGGTGGAGGATGCTTCCCAAATCTCCAATGGCCGAATTACGGTGGACGGTGAAACCTATATCGTCCAGAACCAGGCGGGCGGCGCCCCCTTCTACTATCGGCCGCTGACGGAAGCAGAGATTCAGCAGTACCATGAAGGCAATTTTGCCAATGCCGAAAATGTGGAGGCCGTGCTGATTTTTACCGGCTTGGATCCTGAGGAAAGCTATGTTTTGCGGGAAACAAGCACGCCCACCGGTTATGTTCAGGCCGGGGATGTTACCATTGCCATTGACGCCGACGTGGACCTGGATTTAATTCGGGTGGTGGAAAACCATCGCAATGTGGTCCTTCCCGACACCGGTTGGAATGTGTTCCTGTTCGGCAGCGTGGGATTGCTGCTGGTGGCGGCCGGTGTGGTGCTGCTGTTGACCAGACGGAAAAAAGCTGGGAAATAATGCTTTTGGATAATGGGGAAAACACCCTTATCAAATAAATGAAAAGAAATTAAAAATAAAAAAGGAGACGAAACCAATGAAACTGCAGACAAAAATCAAGCAGATTGCGGGCGTGGCTTTGGCGGCGCTGATGGCGGTTTCCACCATGGCAGCTGCTTTGCCGGTAGGGGCCGCCCAAGGCGGAACCATTACCGTCAACGCCCCGGCCGATAGCAGCTATACGCTGGAAGGGATGAGCTTTACCGCTTATCAGGTGCTGGAAAAGGAGGATTCCGGCAACTATACCGTGGCCGCTGACTTTGAAGGATTTTTCGGAACCCTGAGCCAGGATTATCAGGCGGATGAAACCACCCTGTACGTGAGCTACGATGCCCAGGAAAATGAACTGGTTTGGGCCGATGCAGCGGGAGAAGATACCGTAACCATCGACAACAGCCAGGGCAATAAGCTGGATGCCGGCTATCTGGAAGCCAGCCTGCTTTCCAGATTTACTGCTGCAAATGCCAGTGCCAATCAGACTTTGGCCGACTGGCTGAGCCGGTATGTAACTGCTTCTGTCATCAGCGGCACGGATTTGGTGCTCAACCAGGGCAATACCTCCGCTTCCGCCACCATGGCCAGCGCCGGGTATTATTTCGTCAAGATGACCACCAACGGAACCAACCCCATTGCCATTCAGGACAATATTTTGCTGCTGGATGGGGGCTCCGTGGTGATTGATACCAAGGTGGATACCATTGACGTGGACAAAACCGTTTTGAATGCAGGGGACGCCGCCGGTACCCCCGGGGCCAGCGATACCGCCGCCATTGGCGATACCCTGAACTATACCATTACGCTGGATGTCCCTGATTTTACCAACTACACCAATCCCACCTTCACCCTGGCGGATACCCTGACCAACCAGGTGCTGTATACCGCCGCCTCCGATCCTGGGCTGGAGGATTATTTCACCCTGCAAGCCCAGGATGGCACCCAGCTGGCTTTGTCCGGAGCGGATTCTGTGCTGAAAGAGGCAACCTCTGAAGTGGCACAGGACGGAAAGAGCTTTACCTTGGATCTGGATGCCGGTAAATTGACCGCTTATTATGGACAGAGCCTGACCCTGACCTATCAGGCTGTTTTGACGGCGGATGCGGTTCAGGTAAACGGCAACCGGGTTGTCCTCACCTATTCCAATGACCCCTACAATAGCAGCAGCACCGACACGGTGGAAGACGAAACCGAAGTGTACACCTACGGTTTGGATATGACCAAAACCTTTTCCGACGGCTCTACCGACCGGATGGCACAGGTTGTGTTCCAGCTCCGTGAAGGGGATACGGCCCTGCAGTTTGTGGAATTGGCTGCCGGCTCCGGACAATACCGGGTGGCCCGGGCCAATGAAGCGGGCGCTACCACTGACTTGAAACCCAGTGCCAATGCCGACAGCATGGGACGTCTGGAAATCATCGGTCTGGATGCCGGAAGCTACACCTTGGCGGAAACCAGCGCAATCAACGGCTTTAACCAGGCAACGGTGGAAATTACCATTGCCGACAACGAGCCGGACGGTACATTGGACAGCGCCTCCGCCACGGAATTCGGCGCCAGCCTGAACGCCAATCTTGTAACCCTGACGGTAAACGGGAACGGGTATTCTGCCGCTGAATTCAGTGTTGTAAACAACGAAACATCCGACCTTCCCACCACGGGCGGAGCCGGTACCTGGATGTTTACCATCGGCGGCTTGGTGCTGATTGCCGGGGCTGTGGTCCTTCTGGTGGTTGTCCGCCGGAAGAAGGTCCAGTAATACAGTGCTTTTTTAGAAGCCTTGCAATATGCAGTCATAGTACCTTTCGGGCGGAATTTTCCGCCCGTTTGGGCTTTTAGGGCCCGAGGATTTTGAAGGAAAGACCCGTCTTTGGAGGTGCGCCATGTCTCAAACAGCCGCAGAAAAAAAGAAAAATAAATCAACCTGGCTGGTGCGGCTGGCAGCACTGGGAATTCTGTTGGCCGGCGTGGGGATTTTGCTCTATCCCTTAATCAGCAATTATCTCTATGAGCAGAACCAACAAGAGCTGGCGGCTTATTATGAAAACCTGGCCGGCCAACTTCCCGAGGAGGAAAAAAGCGAAGAACTGGAAGCTGTGCAGGATTATAATGCGGATCTGGTTTCCGGGGGCGTGCTGCTTACCGATCCTTTTGATGCCAATCAACTGGATCCCTCGGTGCAGCCCTATGCCGATCTGTTGAATCTGCAGGGGGACGGCGCTATGGGAACCTTGGAAATCCCCGCCATCGGATTGAATTTGGTGATTTATCACGGCACCACCGAAGAAGTGCTGCAAAAGGGGGTAGGGCATCTTCAGGGCACCAGCCTGCCGGTGGGAGGCCTCGGTACCCATGCGGTACTCTCCGCCCATACCGGCCTGCCGGACAAAGAACTGTTTACCGATCTGGATCAGATGGTGATAGGGGATGTGTTTTACATTCATGTTTTGGGAGAAACCCTGGCCTATCAGGTGGATCAGATCCTGGTGGTAGAGCCCAGCAATACCCAAGATTTGAAAATTAACGCCGGGGAAGATTACGTCACCCTGGTCACCTGCACCCCCTATGGCATCAACAGCCACCGGCTGCTGGTGCGAGGCACCCGGATCCCTTATGAAGAAGCCCAGGCCATTCAGCAGCAAACCATGGACCGGCCGGTCACTACCTGGCAGCAGCAGTATCTCACCGCCGTTGCAGTGGGGCTGGCCATATTGGCGGCCGTGATTTTGCTGGTGATGCTGCTGCGCTGGCGCCGGAAGAAAAAGCGGAAACAAAACCTGTGAACTGGCGCTCTGAGGATTGATAACCAATCCTTGGAGCGTTTTTTCTTTTGGGTTTTGCCCCTTTTGTTCTGCCGGGATTTTGAGTAAAACAGTTGACAAGCCAAAGGGGATGTGGTAAAATGACTTTCGTTGATGATTTGCCTCGTTAGTGAAGTGGTTAACACGCAAGATTCTCAATCTTGAAGCACGGGTTCGAACCCCGTACGAGGTACCAAAAGCGCCCGTTGTCTGCGGGTGCTTTTTTCTGCGCAAATTTGGCTGTTTTTGGCGGGAAGGTCACCGGCGGCGCTGTTTATAGAAATACCTTTGAAGGCTGGTTTCACAAAAAGTTCAGATTTAATTTGGACAATTTCGGCTTTTTCACGAAAAAATCTTGCTGTGCTTAGGTATCCTGCTGAATTTTTTGCTCAATGGCTGACAGAACCGGTCGTTTTCGTGTATAATAAAATGGTTGAAATAATCCAGAACAAAAAGGAGAACAGCTATGTGGGCTTACAACGCAGTGTTTTATCAAATTTATCCGTTGGGATTTTGCGGCGCTCCCAAGGAGAACGATGGGGAAACCGTAAACCGCATTCAAAAGGTGATGGATTGGATCCCCCATATCAAAGAAGCGGGAGCGGACTGCATTTTCTTCAATCCGGTGTTTGATTCCGATCGGCACGGTTACGATACCCGGGATTTTCGTCAGATCGACGGACGGCTGGGCACCAACGAGGATTTTGCAGAAGTCTGCCGGGCGATTCACGATGCCGGTTTGAAGGTCGTGCTGGACGGTGTGTTCAATCATGTGGGCCGGGGCTTCTGGGCTTTTCAGGATGTGCTCCGCCGCCGGTGGGAAAGCCCTTATAAGGATTGGTTTTATATCAACTTCGACGGCAACAACGGTTACAATGACGGCCTTTGGTATGAAGGCTGGGAGGGGCATTACGAGCTGGTGAAGCTGAACCTGCAAAATCCCGCTGTTTCCGGCCATATCTTTGACTGCATCCGCCGCTGGGTAGAGGAATTTGACATTGACGGCCTGCGTTTGGATGTGGCGTATTCCTTAAACGAAGATTTTGTCCGCAGCCTGCGCCGGTTTACCGATTCCCTGAAACCGGAGTTTTTCCTGGTGGGGGAAATGCTCCATGGGGACTACAATCGGCTGATGAACGATTCCATGCTGCACAGCGTTACCAACTATGAATGTTATAAGGGGCTTTATTCCTCCTTCAATTCCGCCAACCTGTTTGAAATTGCCCATTCACTGAACCGGCAGTTTGGCAGCGAACCCTGGTGCCTGTATCGGGGCAAGCATCTGATGAGTTTTGCCGACAACCACGATGTGACAAGAGTGGCATCCATTCTGCAAAACAAAAAACATCTGCCCCTGCTGTACGGCGTGTTGTTCGGCATGCCGGGCATTCCCTGCCTGTACTATGGCAGCGAATGGGGCGCTTTGGGGGATAAGGCAAAAGGAGACGACGATCTCCGCCCCTGTTTTGAAGTACCTCAGAAAAATGAACTCACCGAATTCATCGCTAAACTGGCGCAGGTTCATAAGGAAAATCCGGCGCTTTGGGAAGGGAGCTTTCGCTATAACGTATTGCTCACCAACAAGCAGATGATCTTTGAGCGGAAAACCGACAGCCAGCGGATTTTGGTGGCGGTGAATATGGACAGCGAGGATTATATCGCCCATTTTGACGCCCAGTGCGGTCTGGCGGAGGAATTGCTCACCGGAAAAACCATCGACTTTGGCGGCGGCACGCTGCTGCCCGCTGAAAGCGTGCAGTATTGGCTGATGGAGCGGTAACCGGGAAATAGAAAAAAGAAGCCGAAGGCGGGTCATCCGGCCTTCGGCTTTGGTATAGAGAAAGAGTTATTATAAGTGATCGAGAGTAGTGTCAAAACAAAGCTGGCAGCGCTCAGGGATGGAAAAGGCTTTGAAATACTGCTCCTCCAGGGGAATCCACCGGGTTTGGAACACCTTCCAGCCCTCCGGGCCATTGCGCTTTTCAATGCGCTGCTGCTGGGTTTCGGGGCGCAGGGTAAGAAAGATATGAAGGTCGCTCAGCCCCCAAAGGGCGGGATGACAGCTATAAGAACCCTCCGCAATGGCCAACGGCCCCGGGGAAATGAAAACCGGTTGTTTGAAATCCCGGGTATGGCAGTCGTAGGGGCGGTAGGAAAAGGGCTTCCCCGCCCGCCAAGGGAGCAGCACCTCCTGGGCGAACCGCTCATAATCCACGTTGCCGCCGGGCTGGGCCAGCCGCTGAGCCGTGCGCTGTTCGGGCCGGAGGAAAAAGTCATCCAGAGAAAACACCGGGCAGTTCAGCCGCTTTTGCAGCTGCCCGGCCAGGGTAGTCTTTCCCGCAGCGCAGCGCCCATCGATGGCGACCACCTGGGGAGAATCCTGGGGCAGGGCGGCAATGGCGTTGAGAATTTCGGTGATCATGGTCAGCTTTCTTTTTTCACCGCCGTGGAGCTGCGCTTTTTAAAGGGCACTAACCCGGTGCGGTTGAGGGCCAGCATAATGCCGGGAATCAGCAAAAGCTGCAACACAATGCCGGGAATGGCGGTCAAAAAAGCGCCGGACAGGAACATCTGCCAGGTGAAACCGTCTCCCCAGAATCCCAGCAGGATGATTTCCACAATGCCCCAAACGATCCGCCCCGACAGCATTGCCAGAATCAGACAGCGGTACAACGCTTTGATGCACTGCCAGCGGGAAAGATTGTTGTATAACAGCCCCGCCATCAGGCCATAGGTCATCAGTTCAAAGGACATGGCAATCCCGGTGGGGAAAAGCACCGGCATTCCGAAAATAACATACCGCAGAAGGGGCAGGATAAAACCGATCAGGCCGCCGTACTGCCAGCCGCAGATCAATCCGCAGAGCAGCACCGGAATGTGCATGGGCAGCAGCATATTTCCGATTTGAGGGATCTGCCCGGTCAGCAGGGGCAGTACCAGGCCAATGGCCAGGAACATGGCGGCCAATACAAGATTTCTGATTTTTTGGTTCATACAACGAACTCCTTTTTCTTGGATTGAGGACGACGCCTCAAAATTTCTTTTTTTATTATACTGCTGAAATGGCCCGCAGGCAAATACCTATCTTGTATTTTGTCCCATAACTGAATTCTATTGCCGCAAAAATACGCCGCCGGACTTTAATCCGGCGGAGAAAAGAAAGAAAACTTGTTTGCTGGGGCTTAAGAATCAAATTCCTCCAAATATTTTTGCAGATCCTCTTCGTCGGTAACCGGGATGCCCTCCTGCAAAAGCTGCTGATCGTATTCCGGAAGGGTGTAGGTGTAGATATCCAGCACCTGGCGGGGGGTGTCCTCTTGCGGCAGATACAGCCCGATTTTTCCGTCGGTTTCCCGCAGCAGATAGGCGTAATCCTCCCCGCCGGATTGTCCGCTGGGCAAAGCGGTCTGCCCGGCGCAAAACAGGATAATTCCAAAAGCCAGCAGCCCGGCGGCCAGGGCTCCCAGCAGGATCCAAAGTAAAACACGGCTTTTTTCTTTCATCCAGCATACCTCCCCGCCGTGCAATGTTACAACAAGTGTGCCCTGAGTGTGGGAAAAGATGCATGAATTTCAAACTTTATTTGAAATTTTCGCCGTCCGGCTTAACAAATGGGAAAAAGTGTGGTACAATAAACTGGAAATTATCTAGGTTTGTTTTTGCGGACTATTTTAGAAAGGTTGGATTTCATGAGCACAGGTTCTTCTTCCGGCAAAAACGGCAAGCAGCCTCAGAAGAAGCCCGTCAAGCGTGTGGAAAAGGTCATTCTCTCCGCTCCGGCTCCTTCCAGCAAGGGGAAAAACAACTCTTCCAAAAGCAAAAAAAGCGTTGCCCGGCGTGATGGGCAGGAAGCTGGCGCCGCTCGCCGTGTCAGCCGTGGAGTACTGAAAACCATTGCTATTGTCTTTTTGGTACTGCTGATTATGATTTGTATTGTGGGCACGGCCATGACCGTGTTCATTATGAAGTATGTGGAGTCGGACGCCGTCATCAATCTGGATGATCTGAGTTTGAATTACACCACCACCATCTATGCTGTGGGAAGCGATGGGGAATATACTGAAATGCAGACCATTGCAGCAGAAGGCAACCGGATTTGGGTGAGCATCGACGACATCCCCCAGCATGTTCAGGACGCTTTTGTATACAGCGAAGATGAACGGTTCATGCAGCACACCGGTGTGGACTGGCTGAGAACCATCGGCGCTTTTGTGGATATGATCGCCGGCCAGTTAGGCTTTGACAATACCGGGTTCGGCGCATCCACCATCACGCAGCAGCTGATCAAAAACATCAACGGTGATTACTACGATCGAAGTGCATCCAATAAGATGCAGGAAATTGTAGGTGCGCTGAATCTGGAACGGCACTACTCCAAAGAGCAGATTCTGGAAGCCTACCTCAACTACATTAACCTGGGCAACGGCTGCTACGGGGTGGAGGCCGCCAGCCAAAAGTATTTTGGCAAGAGCGTGTCGGAACTGACCTATACCGAAGCCGCCGCCTTGGCGGTGACCACCAAGAGCCCCAGCAACCTGAATCCTCTGGACAACCCGGAGGAAAATAAAGCCCGGCGCAATCAGGTGGCCCTGTCTAAAATGCTGGAGTTCGGCACCATTACCCAGGAGGAGTACGACGCCTGTATCCAGGAGGATCTGGTGATTGTAAACGCCGCATTGGAGGCGGGCACCGATAACGGAATCTACAACTGGTTTACCGACGAGGTAATTCGCCAGGTGCAGGAAGACCTGGTGGAGGAATACGGTTATGACAGCGACGAAGCTTTGGGTCTGATTACCCGGGGCGGTTATCGCATCTACACGACCTGTGATTATCAAATGCAGAACCAGTTGGAAGCCGCCTTTTTGGATGATTCCAACTTTGGCTCCAGCATGACCAACTCCGCCGGAGAAAAACCCAGCGCTGCTATTGTGGTGATGGACTACAGCGGAAACGTAAAGGCTGTGGTGGGGGACCGGTATGAAAAAACCGGCAGTTTGGTGTGGAGCAACGCCACCCAGGGCCTGATCTCCCCCGGTTCCTGCATGAAGCCCATTACGGTGTATGCACCGGCGCTGGACAACGATACCATCACCTATTCCAGCATGCTCATGGACGAGCCCATTCAGGCAAGAAACGACGACGGCGAGATGGTGGATTGGCCCCAGAACTACGACCGGGTGTGGACCCGCCGGAACTATACCATGGCGGAGGCGCTGCAGGAATCCAAAAATACCATCCCGGCCCAGCTTATCCAAATGCTGACGCCCCAATACTGCTATGATTTTCTTACCCAGAAATTGGGGGTTTCTTCCCTGGCCGAAGAGGAAGCCAGCCACGAAGCCTTGACCTTGGGCGGCTTGACCTACGGTATGTCGGTGGAAGAACTGACCGCCGCCTATCAGATCTTTGGCAACGGCGGCGTGTATAACGAGCCCAAGTACTATACCACGGTGGTGAATGCCCAGGGCGAAGTGGTGCTGGACACCGGCGACCAACAGGGGGTTCAGGCGATTTCCAGCCAGACCAGCTATATTATGAACCGGATGCTGAAAAACGTAGTGGAACAGGGCACCGGTACCGCTGCTCGGGTCAGCGGGGTGGAAATCGTGGGCAAAACCGGTACCTCCAGCTATAGCGAAGACTTGTCCTTTGTAGGACTTTCCCCCAGCTATGTAGCCGGCGTGTGGCTGGGCTACACAGAAAACAAGGAGCCTATTTCCGGGGGATATTCTTCTTCCCGTGTATGGCGCAATCTGATGAGCGGCATTGTGGCCGGAGCGGAAACCACCTTCCAGATGGATACCACCGGGGTGGTGGAATCCTATTACGATCCTTCCACCGGGGTATGCACCTCCAGCAACACCGGTTATCTGGGGTATTATAAGGAAGGCCACCTGCAAGGGTAACAGCAATTTATTTCCCGCAGAGTCCTGTGGATTCTGCGGGATTTTTTAAAGATAGCGGAAAAGGAGAACCGAAATGAAGTATCTTTCCTGGAATGTCAACGGTTTGCGGGCCTGTTTGGGAAAAGGTTTTTTGGAGTATTTCTGGCAGCAGAAGGCAGATGCGTTCTGCCTTCAGGAAACCAAACTCCAGCCGGGGCAGGTGGAGCTGGAATTGCCGGGCTACCACCAATATTGGCATTCGGCGGTGAAGAAAGGCTATTCCGGTACGGCTATCTTTTGCAAGCAGGAACCTTTGTCGGTGGCGTATGATACCATGACCGATGAGGGACGGAGCATCACCCTGGAATTTGAGGACCATTACCTGGTAACGGCGTATACGCCAAACGCACAGCAGGGGTTGGCCCGGCTGGATTATCGGATGGCCTGGGAGGATGCCTTCCGCACCTACCTTCATGCCCTGGATGAAAAGAAACCGGTGATTGTCTGCGGGGATTTGAATGTGGCACACCAGGAGATTGATTTGAAAAACCCCAAGACCAACCGGGGCAACGCCGGATTCAGCGACGAGGAGCGGGGCAAGATGACCCAGCTGCTGGACAGTGGTTTTACTGACACCTTCCGGTATCTCCATCCGGAGGAAACGGGGATTTACAGCTGGTGGAGCTATCGCTTTAAGGCCAGGGAAAAGAATGCCGGCTGGCGGATTGACTATTTTTTGGTATCCGACCGGATCAAGGATCGGGTGAAGGAAGCTAACATTCACACCCAGGTGATGGGCAGCGACCATTGCCCGGTGGAATTGATTTGGGAATAAAAATAAGGATGAACCGTAAGAAAAAGCGGTTCATCCTTTTATTTTGTCTTTTTCCAATGAGGATAAAACGGGTGTCGGGGCTGCTTTAATGGGAAGGGATTTGTTCGGACAAGTCAATCTGACCGATTTTCCGCCTGGGGTCAAATCGTATGATGCGCTTTATGGATTGGAAGAATCCTCCATCTTCAGCGACCGGGAAATCAGGGTCAGAAACCGCTTCAACACCGGATGGTTCTGCCCGTAGGGGTAGTACACTCCAAAGGAAATGCCGGGCAGGTCATGGACGGGAAGATAGCACAGCCCGGCTTCCCTGGCCTGGGGAATATCTGGGTACAGGGTGTAGCCGATACCCGCCTTGGCCAACGCCAAGGCGCTTTCGATGTTTTCGGTGTAAAACCGCTGCTCCGGGGGCAGGTCTGCCAGCACGCCGCTTTGAGCAGAAAAAACCGCATTAGAAATCTGGCGGGGGAACAGGCAATGAAATTCCCTTTCAGTTGGTCTTTGGTCAGGGCCTGATGCTGTGCTAAGGGATGTTCCGGCGAACAGACGCAGGCAACGGGTACCACGCAAAGTTCCTTAAAGAACAGGGTGGATTTTTGGGATTCTTCTTTAACCCCCAGGGCAATTTGGATTTGATTGTTTTCCACCAGGCTGATTAAGGAGGGGAAGGGAACCAGACGGATGGAAGGGCGCAGCAGCGGAAATTCCTGCATCAGCCGCTTTAAGATAGGCGGCAGCAGGTTCAATTCCATATGGTTGTGGCACCCTAGTTCAAAGGGGATAAAGTGTTCCCGCATTCCCAGCCGTTCTTTGGCGGAAAGGGCGGTTTTCAAAATCAGCTGCGCATCCGCCAGAAACAGAATTCCTTCCTGGGTCAGGGAGACGCTTTTACTGGTGCGGTGAAAGAGCTTCACCTCCAGCTCCTCTTCTAAGGTTTGAATCTGGTGGCTGACAGCGGGCTGGGTGATTTTCAGTACCTTGGAGGCTTTGGAAAAGTTCAGATGCTCTGCCACCGACACAAAGCATTCCAGCTGCACAGTATTCATACAATCTCTCCGGTTTTGTTACAAAAGATGAAAACTTAAAACAATAAAATTTCTTTATTGATTATACTGCTTTCTTTTATTTTTTGCAAGCAACCCTCTTTTAATGTTTTAAATGAACATTGCAGCCAAGTAAAAATCCAAGTACTCCAAAATCGGTTTGACTTCAATAAAAGATATTTATAGAATATAACAATTTTGAATTTCACATTTTGATAAATTCATGGTAGAATTTTGATGCACAGAAAAATAAGGGTGTAAACTGTTTGGCTTGAAACCAATCTGAGGAGCAATCTACAGGAGGTGCAGTAAAAATGCCGGAAGACATCAGTGCAGAAGAACTGATTTTTACCATACGAAAAGTCGGTCTGCATCTGACAACACAGTTGGAACTTTGCTTCAAGGAGAAAGAAATCAGCGGAATACAGGCCTACTTTCTGGTGTACATCCTGCGGCACCATCCCAAAGGGACCTTTCTCACAGAATTGTACCATGAAATTGGGGTGTCAAAGCCCACGCTGTCTGTGCTGATTAAGAAATTAAAGCAAAAAGGGTATTTTTCGCTGGAAGAAAACCCGGAGGATATTCGGAAAAAGAAGGTGGTTCCTACAGCAAAACTTCTGGAAGAAGGAGAAACTTTTTTGCGACAGGCTGGTGAGATGGAATCCCGGATTTGCAGTGCGCTGGATGCCCAGGAAAAAAAGCAGCTGCAAGGCTTGGCACAGAAAATGTTGGAGCAAATGGTGAAATTGGAACAAATAGAAACAGACAGGAGGTACTTCAAAGGTGAGAAAAGTGTTGCAACAGCTTAAACAGTATAAACGAAATGCCTTTCTTTGTATCGGCATGACTGCCCTTGAGGTCATTATGGAAATTTTGATGCCATTTGTCACGGCGATTATCATTGACCAGGGGTTGGAAGCCGCCAATCTGCCGGTGGTGTACCGCTACGGCATTCTCATTGTAGCAATGGCGGTGCTGAGCCTGATTTTCGGCGCTTTGGCCGGGAAAAATGCCGCCAGCGCATCGGCGGGTTTGGCGGCAAATCTGCGGGAAGCGATCTACGCCAATATTCAAACTTTTTCTTTTTCCAACATTGATAAGTTCAGCGTACCCGGTTTGGTAACCCGTATGACCACCGACATCACCAACGTGCAGAACGCCTTTATGATGATTATCCGTGTAGCGGTTCGGGCGCCGCTGAATTTGATCTTCAGCTTCGCCATGTGTCTGTACATCAATGTGCAGTTAAGCTGGATGTTTTTAATTGCCGTGGCCTTTTTGGTGATTGTGATTGGAGTCATTATGGTGGTGACATTGCGGATTTTTAATCGGGTCTTTAAGAAATATGACGACCTGAACGCCAGCGTGCAGGAAAATGTCACCGCCATCCGAGTGGTCAAGGCGTTTGTGCGGGAAGATTATGAGGACAAGAAGTTCTCCAAAGCATCCAATACCCTGTACAAAATGTTTGTGAAGGCGGAAGGGCTTTTGTCCTTCAATAACCCGGCCATGATGGTTGCCGTGTACTTCTGCATCATTTCCGTGTCCTGGTTCGGCGCTCAGTTTATCGTAGGCGGCACCTTGAGCACCGGCGATTTGACCAGCCTGTTCAGCTACATTATGGCCCTGCTGATGAGCCTGATGATGCTTTCCATGGTAGTGGTTATGATCAGTATGTCCCTGGCCAGCATTCGCCGTATCAGTGAGGTGCTCAGCGAAACCCCAGATCTGAAAGACCCGGAACATCCGGTAATGGAAGTAAAGGACGGACAGATTGACTTCAACCATGTGAACTTTTCCTATAAACACGGCAGCGGCAAAAACGCCCTGTCCGACATCGACCTCCACATCAAGAGCGGAGAAACCATCGGGGTCATCGGCGGCACCGGTTCTGGAAAAAGCAGCCTGGTGAACCTGATTTGCAGATTGTATGATGTGGATGACGGTTCCGTCTGCGTAGGCAGGGTGGATGTGCGCCAATACGACACCGAAGTGCTGCGCAATCAGGTCTCGGTTGTGCTGCAAAAGAACACCTTGTTTTCCGGCAGCATTCTGCAAAACCTGCGCTGGGGCAACCCGGACGCCACCGAAGAGGACTGCATCGAAGCCTGCAAGGCCGCTTGCGCCGACGAGTTCATCGACCGGATGCCGGA
>CASDQY010000114.1 GCA_949282975.1 uncultured Oscillospiraceae bacterium
TCCTTTGCATAATGTTTGAATTCGGGAGCGCCGTTGGGGTAATTGATAGGCCTCTGTGGCAGTGGATTTCCTCGGTTTGCATCCCATAAAATGACATGATGGTAGGTTACTTTTTAGATTTTGTCAAGTACTTTTAGAAAATTGGAGGAAGATAAAAAAGAACCGGCAGCATCCGCTTTGGACCTTGCCGGTTTCTTTGGTGATCCACTGGGGATTCGAACCCCAGACCCTTTGATTAAAAGTCAAATGCTCTGCCAACTGAGCTAGTGGATCATCTATAATAATCGGAGCAGACTAAACTGATTTGAATTGTGTATTCCTGCTCCGTTATTTTTCGTACTTGCCTACTATACCACTCTGCCGGGGCAGTTGTCAACACTTTTTTTCCAAAAAATATGTTTTCCGGTTTTTTGCTGAGATCAAAGGGGAAAACAGAAAATATTTTTGGCGGTTTGCAAACGCTACCCCCTTTTTTTTCGCCGGATGATTTGTTATAATGGCAGTATTCCAACCTTTTGATTGATCATTACTGGAGGAGAGAATTTGTCCAAAGATAAATCTTTGATCCGCAATTTTTCTATTATTGCACACATCGACCACGGCAAGTCCACCCTGGCCGACCGGATGCTGGAGCTTTCCGGCAGCGTGGCCCAGCGGGAAATGGAAGCCCAGCTTCTGGACGATATGGATATCGAACGGGAGCGGGGCATTACCATCAAAGCCCGTGCCGTGAAATTGGATTATGAAGCGCTGGATGGGAAGGTGTATGAGTTTAATCTCATCGACACGCCCGGCCATGTGGACTTTCACTATGAAGTGTCCCGCTCCCTGGCCGCCTGTGAGGGGGCAGTGCTGGTGGTGGACGCTTCCCAGGGGATTGAAGCCCAAACTTTGGCCAACACCTATTTGGCCATCGACAACGATTTGGAAGTTGTGCCGGTGCTCAATAAGATCGACCTGCCCGGCGCCGATCCCCAGCGGGTAAGTCAGGAAATTGAGGACGTCATCGGCATCCCCGCAGAGGATGCCCCCCGCATCAGTGCAAAGACCGGGGAAAATGTCCGGGAAGTGATGGAACGGATCATTCGGGATATTCCTGCTCCGGAAGGAGACGAAGAAGCGCCGCTTCAGGCGTTGATCTTCGATTCATATTACGATTCCTATAAAGGGGTTATCGTCTACATCCGCATCAAGCAGGGCAGGGTGAAAGTGGGGGATACCATCCGCATGATGGCCTCCGGGGCTTGCTTTACCGTGGTGGAACTGGGCTATATGGGCGCTAAGGCCCCCATTCCGACCCAGGAACTGATTGCGGGGGAGGTGGGCTATATCGCCGCTTCCATCAAGAATATTTCGGACACCACAGTGGGCGATACGGTTACGTTGGACAATTATCCGGCGTTGTCGCCGCTGCCGGGCTATCGGAAAGCCCAGCCCATGGTGTTCAGCGGAATCTATCCCGCCGACGGCGCCAAATATCCCGATCTGCGGGAATCCTTAGAGAAACTGAAACTCAATGACGCCGCTCTGAGCTTCGAACCGGAAACCAGTAAGGCGCTGGGCTTTGGCTTCCGCTGCGGCTTTTTGGGGCTGCTTCATATGGAGATTATCCAGGAGCGATTGGAGCGGGAGTTTAATCTGGATCTGATTGTCACCGCTCCCAGCGTAGTGTACGAGATCGTCACCACCGCCGGAGAGACGTTGAAGGTGGACAATCCCGCCAACTACCCGGACCCCGGCACCATTGCCCAGTCCCGGGAACCCTTTGTGAAGGCGGATATTTTTACGCCGGTGGATTATGTGGGCAGCATTATGGAGCTTTGCCAGGATCGACGGGGCGTCTTTGAAACCATGGAATATTTGGACGAGACCCGGGTGGAAATGCACTACCAGCTTCCCTTAAACGAGATCGTCTATGACTTTTTCGATGCCTTGAAGAGCCGCACCAAGGGGTATGCTTCCTTTGACTATGAGCTTTCCGGCTATCGGGATTCCCAGCTGGTGAAGCTGGATATCCTGTTAAACGGCGAAATTGTAGACGCTTTGAGCTTTATCGTCCACAAGGACAAGGCTTACCCACGTGCCCGGCGGATTGCGGAAAAGCTGAAGGAGAACATCCCCCGCCAGCTTTTTGAGGTACCGATTCAGGCCGCCATCGGCGGGAAGATCATCGCCCGGGAAACGGTAAAGGCCATGCGAAAAGATGTGTTGGCCAAGTGCTACGGCGGCGACATCACCCGGAAAAAGAAGCTGCTGGAAAAGCAGAAGGAAGGCAAAAAGCGGATGCGCCAGCTTGGCACGGTGGAAGTGCCCCAGGAAGCCTTTATGGCAGTGCTGAAATTGGATACCTGATGGAATGAAGTTGCAGGAGGCGACGGAATGAAGAAGAAAAAATTGCTGCAGATCATTGTCACTGTGATCTGGGCGGCGCTGCTGGTGCTGCTGGCGGTATTTCAGATGCCTTATGAGGTGGATCGAATGCTGGTGCGGTATGAGAGTGAAACCCCGCTGGATGCTTCCCAGATGACGTTTCGCTACGAATCGGACGGTGGGTTCGGCTATGACAACGAGGACGGTTATGTGGAAGGGGGCGGCGCTCTGCCGGTATGCTATACCGATACCTCCACCATCAATACCGATGTCGGAGGTGCAGAGTTTCAGTTGGTGAATTTGAACCGGGCCCGGCCGGATCAGATCCGCCTGGATAACTGCGGCGGCGCTTACGACATCACCATTACCGCAGTGGAATTTTACCAGGGTGACCGGCTGCTGTATACCATCCAGGGGGAAGAGCTGTGGCAGGTGTTTTCCACCAATGAACAGATCCAAATGACCCAAACCCAGTCCGGACTCCGGCTGACGGCCCAGGATTCTACGGGGGATTTGGTGGACGGCTGGCTGATCTCTCAGGAAGGGTTTGCGGGTCTGCTGGGCAGCCATACGCAGCATTATTCCTGGTATCATTTGGTGATGGCGCTGGTGTATACCCTGATTTGGGTGGCCATTCTGTTCGGTGGAAAAATCATTGAAAAATTAGAAGCCCACCCGGTGCGTGCCAAAGGCTGAATTGCCGCCCCGAAACTTCCGGCTCGGGGCTGGGCGGCCCGGTTCCCCGCACCGCAAAAGCCCAGGGGAAAAGCAAAAAATGCGAAGCATTGCAAAATCTGTTCTTGCAGCCATGGAGCCAATTTGGGTTCCATGGCTGTGTTTTTTGCTCCCGCCGTTTTTCCGGGCTGCGGGCGCCGCTTGATTTCTGCGGGTTTTTCGGCTTTTTTACAGGAAATCTTTGGAAGAGGCTGCTGTTTCGGGGAAAAGGAAAACAAAGAAAGTTTTTCTTTTCTTTCCCCGGTTTTTTACTTTACAACGGACAGAATACGTGATAAAATGTAACCGTATCAAAGTGCCTGAAACCGGCAGGCCGATAGGACATCGGCCAGGCGGGATATGCCCGCCGGGAAAAGGGAAGCGGCACTTAAATTCATAAGGAGGACACATCCAATGGCTATCAAAAGAAAAATGAAAACGATGGATGGTAATACGGCTGCGGCGTATGTCAGCTATGCCTTTACCGACGTTGCGGCGATTTACCCCATCACCCCCTCTTCTCCCATGGCAGACGTGACCGATAAATGGGCGGCCCAGGGCAAGAAAAACCTGTTCGGCGAAACGGTTAAGGTGACGGAGATGGAATCCGAGGGCGGCGCCGCCGGTGCGGTCCACGGTTCTCTGACTGCCGGTGCGTTGACCACCACCTACACCGCTTCCCAGGGCCTGCTTTTGATGATCCCCAATATGTATAAGATCGCCGGCGAACTGCTGCCCGGTGTCATCGACGTTTCTGCCCGTGCGCTGGCCAGCCATGCGCTGAGCATCTTCGGCGACCACCAGGACGTATACGCCTGCCGTCAGACCGGTTTTGCCATGCTGGCATCCACCAATGCCCAGGAAATCATGGATCTGGGCGCTGTGGCTCACCTGTCCGCCATCAAGGGCCGGGTTCCCTTCCTGCATTTCTTTGACGGTTTCCGCACCAGCCACGAATATCAGAAGGTTGCTGTGTGGGACAACGAAGATCTGGCAGATATGCTGGACTTTGATGCCGTCAATGAATTCCGTCATCGTTCCCTGAACCCGGAACATCCGGCACAAAGAGGTACTGCGCAGAACCCCGACGTGTTCTTCCAGGCCAGAGAAGCCAGCAACAAATACTACAATGCCCTGCCCGGCGTGGTAGAGGATTATATGAACCAGGTCAACGAAAAGTTGGGCACCAACTACGGCCTGTTTAACTATGTGGGCGCTCCCGATGCGGAACACGTGATTGTGGCTATGGGCAGTGTCTGCGATACCATCGGCGAAGCCATTGACTACCTCAACACCAACGGCGAAAAGGTGGGTATGGTAAAGGTTCGCCTGTACCGTCCCTTCGTGGGCGATAAGCTGGTGGAATGTCTCCCCGATACCGTCAAGAAGATCAGCGTTCTGGACCGCACCAAGGAACCCGGCGCCATCGGCGAACCCCTGTATCTGGATGTGGTGGCTGCTCTCAACGGCACCAAGTTCAACAATGTTACCATCTATGGCGGCCGCTACGGCCTGGGCAGCAAGGATACCACTCCCGCCCAGATCATCGCCGTATACCGCAATGAAGATAAGAAGCGCTTCACCATCGGCATTGATGACGATGTAACCTATTTGTCTCTGCCCATCGGCGAAAATCCGGACACCACCCCCAAGGGCATCAAGAGCTGCAAGTTCTGGGGTCTGGGCGCCGACGGCACTGTGGGCGCCAACAAGAACTCTGTCAAGATTATCGGCGACCACACCGATATGAACGTACAGGCTTACTTCGATTATGACTCCAAGAAGTCCGGCGGTGTGACCATTTCCCACCTGCGTTTCGGCCATGCCCCCATTACCTCTACCTACCTCATCGACAAGGCTGACTTTGTGGCCTGCCACAATCCTTCCTATGTCCGCAAGTACGATATGGTCAGCGACGTAAAGCCCGGCGGCACCTTCCTGCTCAACTGTGAATGGAGCGGCGAAGAACTGGATAAGGAACTGCCCGGCCAGATGAAGCGCTATATCGCTCAGAACAACATTCAGTTCTACACCATCGACGGCGTAAAGCTGGGCCGTGAAATCGGCCTGGGCCGCCGGATCAACACCGTGCTGCAGAGCGCTTTCTTCAAACTGGCCGACATCATCCCTGCGGAGGATGCCCTCCAGTATATGAAGGACGCTGCCACCGCTTCTTACTCCAAGAAGGGCGAAGAAATCGTCAAGATGAACCACACCGCCATTGACCGTGGCGCTCAGGAAGTGGTCAAGGTTGACGTTCCCGAATCCTGGAAGGATTGTCCCGATGAGGACCTCAGCACCAAGGTGGAATGCGACAACAAGTACCTCAGCGATTATGTCAACGAAGTGCTGATCCCGGTCAATGCGCAGGCCGGCAACAAGCTGCCTGTTTCCGCTTTTGCCAACCGTGCCGACGGTCAGGTGCCGCTGGGAAGCGCTGCCTTTGAAAAGCGGGGCATTGCCATTGACGTTCCGGTTTGGAACAACGAAAACTGCATCCAGTGCAACTTCTGCTCTTACGTCTGCCCCCACGGCTGTGTCCGTCCGGTGGTTATGACCGAGGAAGAAAAGAACAATGCACCGGAAGGCACCAACGTGCTGAACCTCACCGGTATCAACGGTTTGTACTTTGGCGTCAGCGTCTCTGTGCTGGACTGCACCGGCTGCGGAAGCTGTGCCAATGTCTGTCCCGGCAAGAAGGGCGCCAAGGCTCTGGAAATGAAGCCTCTGGAAACTCAGTACGACAAGCAGGCCTTCTTTGATTACGGCGTAAATCTGCCGGAAAAGAAGGAAGTAGCCGAAAAATTCAAGCCCACCACCGTCAAGGGAAGCCAGTTCAGAAAGCCTTATCTGGAGTTCTCCGGCGCCTGCGCAGGCTGCGGCGAAACTCCTTACGCCAAGCTGGTCACTCAGATCTGCGGCGATCGGATGTATATCGCCAACGCCACCGGTTGTTCTTCCATCTGGGGCGGCAGCTCTCCCTCCACTCCTTATACCACCGACAACCGTGGATTCGGTCCTGCCTGGGCCAACTCCCTGTTCGAAGACAATGCGGAATATGGCTATGGTATGTACACCGCTCAGAAGACTCTGCGCAACAAGCTGATCAACAAGCTGGCTGCCAAGCTGCCTGAAGTGGAAAACGCCGAAGTGAAGGAAGCCATTGAAACCTATCTGGCTACCGTCAATGACGGCAATGCAAACCGTGTGGCTACCGACAAGCTGGTTGCTGCTCTGGAAAACTGCGGCTGCGAGTTCGGCAAGGAAATCTTGGAAGAGAAGGAATTCCTGGCCAAGAAGTCCTGCTGGATCTTCGGCGGCGACGGCTGGGCCTACGACATTGGCTTCGGCGGATTGGACCACGTGTTGGCCTCCAACGAAGACGTCAATGTGATGGTGTTCGATACCGAAGTGTATTCCAACACCGGCGGACAGTCCTCCAAGGCTACCCCCACCGGTGCGATTGCCCAGTTTGCGGCTGCCGGTAAGGAAACCAAGAAGAAAGACCTGGCTGCTATCGCTATGAGCTATGGTTATATCTATGTGGCTCAGATCGCCCAGGGCGCTGACCGCAATCAGTGCATTAAGGCCATGGTGGAAGCGGAAAGCTACAACGGACCTTCTCTGATCATCGCCTATGCCCCCTGCATCAACCACGGCATCAAAGTGGGTATGAGCAAGGCACAGGACGAAGAAAAGAAGGCTGTGGATACCGGTTATTGGCACCTGTTCCGGTACGATCCCCGTCGTGCGGAGGAAGGCAAGAACCCCTTCCAGCTGGATTCCAAGGCTCCGACCATGAACTATCAGGACTTCTTGATGGGCGAAGTGCGGTACAACGTGCTGGCTCGCACCAATCCTGAACGTGCTCAGAAGCTGTTTGCTGCTGCGGAAGCCAACGCCAAGGCCAAGTATGAACACCTGGTGAAGCTGGCTGCGGAAGAGTAATCTTTCGCTGGGGCGCAAGCGAAAATACAATTTTTGGAGGCAGGCGAAACCGCCTGCCTCTTTCTTTGTCAATTTGCAGATTCGACGTCCGGTTTTGATGGAAATTCTTTGACAGTTTGCCGATTTTGTCGTACAATATGGTTAGAAGCAAATCGAAGGAGACCGGCTATGAAATTGAAATTATCTGCAACTCTGGCCATGCTGCTGTGCGTCTGTCTGCTTTTTGTGGGCTGCAGCAATCCGCCCCAAGCCGCAGAAGATGCCACTGTTTCTGCAACGCCTCAAACCCTTGCGGAATATGTGCAGGAAAATGAGGAATCGCTGCAGCAGCTGTTGGGGATCAGTGATGGGGACGATGTCACCCTGACGGCGCAGGAGTCCGTGCTGGAGATTTGCTATATGTATCCCGCCGGCATCCATCCGGAGCAGGAATTGTTGGATCACGCAGCCGAAAACAATCGCTTGAATTGGCAGGAAGCTGCCAATCGAATGACCCAGGCTTTGAGCCGGACCATTACCGTAAGCGCTACTTACCAAACCGATGACGGCACGGTATTGGCCAGCTATGAGTGTGTGGGAGTGCCCCAACAATAATATGCCCTGGGATGGAAAGGAAGGGAAGCCATGGCAAAGAAATCCGGCGTATCCAATGCCACGCCGGCACAACTGAATACACGGCTGAAAAAGGGAGAACTGTTGCCGGTGTATCTGCTGTACGGCCCGGAACAGGGCCTTTTGCAGGCCATGACGGAAAAGATCATGGAGGCAGCGGTGCCCAAAGAAAGCCGCCCCATGCTGCTCACCAGATTGGAAGGGGAAAAGCTTGGATTGGATCAGCTGACAGCCCTTTGCCGCACGGTTCCTTTTTTGGGGGAGCGGCGGTGTGTGGTGGTCAGCGACTATCCGTTGGATAAGCTTGGAAAAGCCGACGGCGATAAGGTGAAGCAGCTGCTGGAACAGCCCAGCCCGTTTACCGTTTTGCTGCTGACCTATTCCAATCCCGAATTGGATCTGACCAAAACAAAGTGGAAGCCTTATCTGGAAGCGGTGAAAAAGGTGGGCGCCGTCTGCGAGTTTGCCCATAAAACACCATCGGAGCTGGCGAAGGCGCTTGTGGCTTATTGCTCCAAACGGGGCGGCAGCCTTTCCTCCGGTACGGCCGCTTTTCTGGTGGATCGATGCGGTGTGGAATACAGCCTTCTCACCGGGGAAGCGGATAAACTGCTGGCTTACGTCCATGGGCGGGAGATCACAAAGGAAGATATTGAGCTGCTTTGCAGTAAAACCATGGATCGAAGCGCCTTTGATTTGGCTTCGGCTTTGGTGGAGGGCCGGGCGAAAGACGCTTTTTCCATGTTGGAAGAACTTTTTGCTTTGCAGCAAAAACCAGTGATGATTCTGGGCGCCGTCAGCGCCAGCTTTTTGGATCTGTACCGGCTGCGGCTGGCGCTGGACAGCGGCCGGAGTGTGCAGCAGCTTGCACAGGATTTTGGATATCGAAACAGTTGGCGGCTGGAACGGATGGTCCGCCAGGCCGGGCGGTACCCTCTGAAGCGGATTCAAAACTGCGTGTTGGCTTTGGCGGAGGCAGACCGGCTGCTGAAATCTTCCAAACTGGAAGACCGTGTGATTCTGGAATCGGCAATGGGCAGAATGCTGTCCAATTAAGCAAAACCAACGAAAGAAAGGACGAAAACCATGCTTACTCCTAAAAAAATTGAATTTATTGAATTTATGATGGGGGCAGAAGTGCTGCGGTTTGGAGATTTTATCACCAAAAGCGGTCGGCGCACTCCCTATTTCATCAACACCGGAAACTATAAAACCGGCGCACAGATTGCTGCCCTGGGCAAGTATTACGCCACTTTGGTGAAGGAAACGGTGGGAGAAAACTTTACCGCCATGTTTGGCCCGGCCTATAAGGGGATCCCTCTGGCGGCCAGCTGTGCGGCGCAGCTGTATTCCCTTTACGGCATCGATAAGCCTTATTTCTTTAACCGGAAGGAAGCCAAGGACCACGGCGAAGGCGGCAGCCTCATTGGGTACAAGCCTACGGATGGGGATAAAGTGATCATCATTGAAGATGTTATCACAGCCGGAACCGCAGTGCGGGAAACCCTTCCCGTGCTGCAAGCGGCGGCAAAAGTGACGGTGGAAGATATGTTTATCTCGGTCAACCGCTGCGAAGTGGGGCAGACGCCCGGCAAAACCGCCATCACTGAGGTGGAGGAAGAATTCGGCATCAAGGTTCACGCTCTGGTCACGGTGGAGGATATCCGGGATTACCTTGTGGAAAAAGGCGGTTATGAAGAACTGGTGGCACGAATGAAAGAGTATATGGATCAGTACTGCGTGCTGTAATCTTTTTTCAGTAAAACGGCGAACAAATGGCTCCCCCTGGAAGAAATTCCAGGGGGATGTTTGCTGTTCCCATTTACATCAATTTGCCGCCCAGACGGATCATCATGTCCTGCCATTCCTGCTTTCGGTGGGGGGAAAGCTCGGCGGAAAGTTGGATGGGGTGACTTTCCGTGGGAAGGAAGCTGGCGGGAGCATAAAGCATGGCGCTGCTCAGGCCGCCCCCCAAAGCGGCGGGCAGCGGCATGGTATAGTGAGGCGCCGAAGCAGTGCCGGCCTGCCAGAGCCGCACTCGGCTGTTTTGGAAATGGGCTTTGACCAATTCGGCCGCTTCCTGGGCTTGCTGCGTGGTAGTAAATTGTGCCGTAAACCGTTGATTCAAAATGATCTCTCCCTTCCGGGAGTAGTGTAGCCAAAACAAGATCAGATATCCTTTTCGAAAAATGGAAAAGCGGAAAACCGAAAAGCCGGAGCTTTCCGTTTCCAGAAAACTCCGGCAGATGCTATTTTATTCAATGGCGATGTTGTTACCGCCGCTGAGTTGTTTCGGCTCCTCTTTGGGGAAGCTCAGCTTTAAGACGCCGCCCTCAAATTTGGCGTGGACATCCTTTTCCTGAACTGTGTCGCCCACATAAAAGCTCCGGCTGCAGCTTCCGGTGAACCGTTCTTTGCGCAGGTAGTGGTTTTTCCGGTCTTCCTTTTCCTGGTTCCGGCTGGCCTTGATGGTGAGATAGCCGTCTTTCAACTCCAGGTGGATGTCCTTTTTGTCAAAGCCGGGCAGATCCACATCCAGTTCATAGCCGTCTTTGGTTTCCCGAATATCGGTCTGCATCAGGCCATGGGCGTTTTGGTAGCCGTGGCGGGAACCGTAAAACGGAAAATCCATGAAATCATCAAACAAATCTTCTCCAAAAATGCTGGGTAACATAGGTCATACCTCCGTTTCGTTTCTATCTTACCTTGCAGAATTCGTTTTGTTGAGCCTGCATCGGGGGATCTTGCCCCTTTCCTGAGGTTCTGACCTTAGTATAGCCCTTGGTTTTAGCACTGTCAAGGGGAGAGTGCTAAAATTTACAAAGGAAGAACAAAGTTAACAAAAAAACAAATTGCTTCAAAATCTATTCATAATCAGACGTTTGTCTGATGCAGCTTGTCGAAAAAGT
>CASDQY010000115.1 GCA_949282975.1 uncultured Oscillospiraceae bacterium
TCTTCGGAACTGGGCATTCGTGGAGATGTGAACCGGGACGGCATTGTCAACGTGCTGGACGTGATGACGTTGGCCCAGATCGTTGTTGGCAAAGCAGAACCGGAGGAGGGCCTGTCGCAGGATGCGCTGGATCTGAACGGCGACCAGTCGGTAGACTTGTTGGATGTAATGTACGTATCTCAAATTGCGGCAGGACGGCTGCGGTAATAGTTTTAGCCAGATCATTTTCCTTTTGTTGCAATAAGGAGCGGCCTCTCACGGTGGATCGTGGGAGGCCGCTTGCATTTTATGCTCTTGTAAAAGGCGGTATGTCGGAAAGAGGTTCCTGTTTTGGAGTTTGCGCAGAAAGGCAGCCGGTTAATTTTGCTTTACCAGTTTATGCCCGCAGAGGAATTGGCAAAAGATTTGCCGGGCCTATTCTTCGTTGGCTTCAATGGCGGACATCAGCGGGCCGATGAGTTGCTTTTTCCGGCTGACGACGCCGGGCAATACAATGCTGTTTTCTTCGCAGGGAATGGAGGGAAATGCCGTCGTCACCGTATCTTTGGCTCCGTTGCCGGCAAAGAGCAGTTCGGAGGATTGCTCCAAAATATTGGTGAGCATCAAAAACAGCATTTCCATGCCGGAACTGGGGAGAACCTCCTTTAAATAAGGCAGCATCTCCTCCTTCACCCGCAGCAGTTCATCTTTGCTCATCCCTGTGACCTGAGCCACAGCAATGGATTTGTCCATGATTTGGAAGCGTTTGCAGTCAATATGAAAGATCTCATCCGGCGTTTTATCCTGCAGCTGGGATGCTGCGCTGAACATGGCGGAGGCATGATCCTCGATGTTGATTCCTGCAATTTTGGCCAGATTTTTCGCCATGGATTCGTCCAGGGGGGTGCAGGTGGGGGAACGGAACATCAAGGTGTCGGAAAGGATAGCGGAACACAACAGCCCGGCAATGGTGGGAACGATCTCCACCCCGTTTTCGTGATACATCATGGTGACGATGGTTGCCGTGCAGCCTAAGGGCTGGTTGCGGAAATAAATGGGACTCATGGTTTCCACCGGGTCAATGCGGTGGTGGTCGATGATCTCAATGACTTCCGTTTCTTTAATGCCGTCTACGGCTTGGCTCTGCTCGTTGTGGTCCACTAAAATTACTCTCTGGCGCTCCACATCCAACAGGTTGCGCTGGGACAGCATTCCCACATAACGGCCCGCTTCATTCAGGACAGGGTAGTAACGGATGCGCAGTTTGGATACGGTGGACTTGACATCCGAAACCAGATGGCTTTCCCGAAAATAGATGATTTCATCGGTTCGCATGACATGGCGCACCGGAACGGCCTGATTGATCAGTTTGGCGCAGGTATAGGTGTCCAGGGGAGAGCAGATCACGGTGCAGCCCGCTTCTTCCGCCAGCTTTTGGATGCTTTTGGATACCTGGCTTCCCAGGCAGACCACAATGCAGTCCGCCTTCATTTCAATGGCGCTGAGCTGGCCTTCATAGCGGTTGCCCAGGATGACCATATCGTGTTCGCAGATATAATCCTCCATGACATCCGGATTGGCGGCGGCAACCACCACCTTGCCCTGGGTAAAATAACCGTTGGGGTCGCCTACCACGATTTCGCCTTTGAGTGTTTCCACAATATTGCGATAGCTGGTTCCCGCTTCGGCCAGGGCGCTGGCGCCTTGGTCCTCCATATAAAATCGGGCAACATCGCCCAGGGTGACAATTCCCTTGAGCTGGCCCCACTTGGTCAGAACCGGGATGGTTTGAATCTGATTGTCCCGCATATGTTCCCAGGCCCGTTTGAGAGAAACCTGGCGGCCGATGCCTTTTACCTTCCGGTATTGCACATCGGAAACTCTGGGCTCCAGCGACTGCACCAGTTGAGGCTCTTCCACCCCAAAGCAGTCCAAAACATATTTGGTTTCGTTGTTTACCGCTCCCGCCCGGCAGGCAATGTAAGTATCCCCTGTGATTTTCTGCTTTAAATGAGCATAGCAGATCGCAGAGCAGATCGAGTCGGTATCGGGGTTTTTATGACCAATCACAAAGATCGGTTTCATCGGCAAGGGCCTCCTTTTGTCGTAATGCGGTTTTTGCCGAACGGCAAAACTGCCGCACCGGCTCCCCTTCATTATAACAGACCCGAAGGTAAATTGCACCAAAATTCTGGAAAAATCAAGGAGAGATTTTTGTGTGGAGCAACCTGCGGCCCCCGGAGCCTGCGGGTGAACCGCCCGCAGGGATTTTGTTACTGAAAACCAAAAGGGAAGCGCTTTGCTTCCCTTTTAAAACATATTTTGTTGCACAGGCCGGGCTGTACAAAACGAAAACGGCACACTGCCGTGGCGAGGGATACAGGAAAGATCTTTTGCGGTCAGGGTGCGTTTTCAGCCGTTTTGTTCATTTCTCGCAGTTCCAGCTTTTGAATCACTTTCCGGGTGAGTTTTTCAAATCCCCACATCATGCCCCAGGAAGCCAGGGCAAAGGGAACCAGCGTCCAAAGGTGGATCCAGT
This sequence comes from uncultured Oscillospiraceae bacterium, assembly GCA_949282975.1. GTDB lineage: Bacteria > Bacillota > Clostridia > Oscillospirales > Ruminococcaceae > Egerieicola. Next base: position 2,519 of record CASDQY010000115.1, read on the forward strand.
CAAAGGTGTAGAAGCTGAACAGATCCCCGGTAAAGGGAAGGGTGATCCCCAGAATAAAGCCCAGGCACATCACGACATACAGGGCGATCCGAAGGGGATTGAAGGGTTTGCAGACCCAAAACAGCACCGCAAATTCCGCCACGCCGGTATATACCGCCGTCATGGTGGAAACCGTTTCAAAATCCAGGCCGAAGAGATATCCCAGCTGCATCAGCACTACACCGATTGCCACCGTGAAAGCGCCGGGAATCGAGCGGCAGATCACATTGTAAATAAACCGGCCCTGGATGCGCTCCCGGTTTGGCTCCAGCGCCAGGATGAAGCTGGGAGCGCCGATGGTCAAAGCGTTGATCATGGTAAGTTGAATTGGAACATAGGGATAGGTAGTGGGCAGGAACAGGAACAACACCGCCAGGATGGCGGAAAAAATGGTTTTGACCAAAAACAAAGAAGAGCTGCGCTGAATGTTGTTGATGCTCCGCCGCCCTTCGGCCACCACTTTGGGCATGGAAGCAAAATTGGAATCCAGCAGTACCAGTTGGGATACGTTCCGGGCGGCGTCGCTGCCCTGGGCCATGGCGATGGAGCAATCCGCTTCCCGCAGCGCCAGCACGTCGTTCACCCCGTCCCCGGTCATGGCCACGGTGTGCCCCTGGCTTTTTAAAAGCTGCACAAGTTCCAGCTTCTGCCGGGGGGTTACCCGGCCAAATACCTGGCAGGTTTGGGCGGCCTGAGCCAGTTTTTCCGGGGTATCCAGTTTGGTGGCGTCTGCCGCCAGTTCCCAGTGCTCCAGTCCCGCCCGGCGGGCTACCTGACTGACGGTGACCGGGTCGTCCCCGGAAATGATTTTGATATCCACTCCCTGCTCCTTAAAGTAGCGCAGGGTTGCCGGGGCTTCTTTTCGGATGACGTCCCGGATGATCACCAGCCCCATGGGGACTAAATCCTCGGGGAGCTGCTGCTCCCGAAAGGGTAGGGGACTTTTCGCCAGGGTGATTACCCGATAGCCTTTTTGGGAGTACAGTTCCACCTGGCGGCGGATGGCTTCATATCCTTGACCAAGCAGGAACTGCCCTGCGCCCATACAGCAGGTTCCGTAGGCGGAATGATACACCCCGCTCCATTTCCGGGCGGAAGAAAAGGGCACTGCCACGGCGCCGGGAAGGGGGGTGCCTTCCCCGAAATGATGGGCCATGGCCAGGTAGGTGGGGTTGTTGTCCTCCAGGTTGGAGAGCAAAAACCGGCAGACTTCCTCCAGTTCTTCTGTTGTATAGCCGGGCAGGGGGACCAGCTCTTTGACGTCCAGCCGCCCTTCGGTGATGGTGCCGGTCTTATCCAAACAGAGCGTATCCACCCGGGCCAGGGTTTCAATGCAGTAAAGCTCCTGCACCAACGTTTTGTGCCGTGACAGCCGGATGACGCTGACCGCCAGCACTACGCTGGTGAGCAGCACCAACCCTTCGGGGATCATACCGATCAGCGCCGCCACAGTGGAAACAATGGCCAGTTGAAAGCTGGCGTCGGTGAAGAATAACGCCTTTCCAAATAACAGCAGACCTACCGGAATGATGCCGATGCCGATGACCTTCAGAATCTGATTGATGGCCACCATAATTTCAGAATGGGGCTTTTTAATGTATTTTACGTCCCCCAGAATTTTGGCGGC
>CASDQY010000116.1 GCA_949282975.1 uncultured Oscillospiraceae bacterium
GGACGTTACCGTTTACGACAATCTGGAACAGTTCTTCGCCCAAAATCCCGGCCCCTTTTTCTATTTCACCACCAAGGGACAGCACTGTTACGCCCATCGGGACTACCCGGCCCGGGTATACCTGGTGTTTGGCCGGGAGGATGCTGGACTGCCGGAAGACCTGCTGGCCGCTCATCCGGGGGAGGCGGTGCGGGTGCCCATGCGGCCGGGCTTTCGCAGCTTGAACCTGTCCAACACCGTGGCCCTGGCCGCCTATGAGGTGCTGCGGCAGTGGGATTTCCCCGGGCTTTTGCAGCAGGGCCAGCTCACCAAATTCCGCTGGGAGGATCTTCCCGGCAACGAAATGTAAGGAGGATAACCGCTATGAGCAAAGTGAAAATCTTCACCGATTCTGCGTCCGACCTGCCGGTGGGCGCCGAAGAAGAATATGGCATCGGAATGTTCCATTTTCCCATCAATGTAGACGGCAAGGAGTATCTGGAGCGCATCGACTTCACCCCCGATGAGTGGTACAAAGTCCTGGAAAGCCAGGAAAAGCTGCCCACCCACGCCCAAATCACCCCCTTCCAGTTTGAAGAAGCCTTTACCAAGGCTCTGGAGGAAGGGTACACCGATCTGATCTATGTTTCCATCAACGCCGCCGGCAGCGCCACCCACCAGAACGCCCAGTGTGCCGCCCGAAACGTCATGGGGGAACACCCTCAAGCCGGCATCACCGTCCTTGATTCCGGCACCTACACCTTCGCTTACGGCTACGGGGTGATGGAAGCCGCCAAAATGGCCCAGCGGGGGGAAACGCCCCAGAATATCGTGGCTTGGCTGCAGGACTGGATGAGCCACTGCGTGGCCCTGGCCGCCCCCTACACCCTGGAATACGCCAAGAAATCCGGCCGGGTGAGCTGCGCCGCCGCTTTTGTAGGGGAACTGCTGGGGCTGAAACCCATCATCATCTTTGCCAACGGCGAACCGGAAACCATCGCCAAGGTCCGTGGGGAAAAGGCGGTGATCCCCTATCTGGTGAAGGAATGCAAGGCCACCATCATCCCCAAAACCCCCTACAGCATTGTCTGCGGCAGTCAGCACAGCCAGCAGCAGGCGGATTTGCTGGCTAAGGCTCTGGAAAAGGAACTGGGGTATCCCCCGGTGGGGACGGTGCATATCGGCGCCTGCATCTCCATCAATATCGGGCCGGACGTCATAGCAGTGTGCTACAAACATCAGTGAACTGATGTTTGTACGTTCGCTCTTTGCGGCCATAAGCAGGGCCGCAATTTTGCCTGACGGCAAGAACCGAGCAAACGAATTCTGAGGATTGTTGCAGGAAAATGGGTATTCCCCCTTTGGCCTGACCACGAAACATCCAAAGATATTTTTCCGGCCGGCCATTTCAGAAACAATGTTGTGCTTTGCACATAATTCTGTTATAATAAACAGCAGAATTATGGAAAGGAGTTTTCGCTGTGCCTAAGATTATACCGATTACAGATTTGAGAAACACAACTGAAATTTCTGAACTGTGCAATAATTCATCGGAGCCTATTTTTATTACCAAAAACGGCTACGGGAATATGGTGATCATGAGTAATCAAACTTATGAAAAGACAGTTGCCGCAGCAGAAATATTTCAAAAACTTTTGACAGCCGTTCAGGAAATTGAGTGCGGCAATGGGTTGGATGGCGAGATGGCTTTCAGACAATTAAGAGAAAAATATGGATACTAAATACCGTTTGGTTCTTTCTCCCCAATTCTTTCAGGAATTGGATGAAGTGTTTTCTTATATTTCAAAAAATCTCGATGCGCCGAAAGCGGCAGCGGCACTGATGAAGCAAATTCAGGACAGTATTCAACTGACTCAGGGAAATCCGAATTTATATCCTTTGTGCCCAGAACCGTTAGGAAGCCTTGGAATGCGAAAGATTGTTGTAAATAATTATATAATTATTTACACCCCGGATGAAAAGAAACGAGCTGTTTTGGTATTGCGGATTTTTTATGGCGCACAGGACTATATAAAATCATTTTTTAGATAGACTTATCTAATCTGCGAATCTGTGCGTCATCCAAGCCGTGAATGTCGCCCTGTCCCAGCACAATATTCACCGTTTTTTCCCGGGGGTTCCCCGCTCATTCACCGAAGAGAAAACATCGGCGCAATCGCTGATTTTCTCTTGCAAAATGGCAAAAGCTGCATTATAATAAAACTGTTGAAGAATGGTCCGCCGCAGCGGGCTGTTTTGGGTGAACCAAAATTTTCTGGAAAGGAAGTTTTTCCCATGGCAAAATTAAACAAAAAAACCGTAGAAGATCTGGACGTCGCCGGCAAGCGGGTGCTGGTGCGGTGCGACTTTAACGTA
>CASDQY010000117.1 GCA_949282975.1 uncultured Oscillospiraceae bacterium
GATCCCGCCGGATGGCTTTGGGAAAACACCACCGGCAACCCCGGCATGGCCCGGGGCGGCAGCGGGGATGTGTTGGCGGGGATCATCGGCTCTTTGGCGGCGCAGCCCGGCTTCACACCCGGGCAGGCGGCGGCGTTTGGGGTGTATCTCCATGGCCTGGCAGGGGATTTGGCGGCCAAAGAAAAAAGCCAGTACGCCATGCTCCCCACCGATTTGACGGAAAAACTCCCGGAGGCGTTTCTGAGCATTCTTTCCTGAGGTGATTGCGTTGGCCCATGCTCATTCTCATTCCTCCAAAAAGCATAAAAAACTTTGGTTGGTGCTGGCGGGCGCCGCAGCGCTGGCAGCGGGAATCACCTTGTTGGTGCTTTGGCTTACCCGTCCTGCCGTTCCGGTGTTGGTGGAAGGGGCGCTGGACGGAACCACGCCCTTTACCTGCACCGTCAGCCTCCATACCGGCGATTTTGACGCCGAAGGCACCCTGGAACGCACCCAGCCCGGGGAATACCGGTTTTCCCTGGCCCAGCCCCAGGAACTGGAAGGCCTTACCGCAGAGTACGGGGCGGCGGGGCTGAAAATTTCCTTCCACGGACTGGAACTCACCCCCGACCCGGAAGGGTTGAACCCCAGGAATTTGGCGGTGGTTCTGCCCATGCTGTGGCAGGCCTGCTGCACCCCGGAGGGCCTGACGCTGGAGGGGGATACCCTTACCGGTAAGGTGGGCGACACGGATTTTACCGCCCTGCGCAGCCGGGATGGGGCCATCGGGGAATTTACGGTGGAGGAATGGAACCTTACCGGCACGGTGAGTGATTTTGTATGGGGCGCAGCATCCTAACGGCGGATGCTGCCCTTTCCCCTGCCTCGGCAGAACCCAGGGGAAAGGGATTTTGGCAATCCCTTTTTGATTTTGCGCCATCCGTATTTTTATTTGGCAAAGAAGGACGTTTATGGAAAACCTGATCTACAGCCTCAACGCCACCATTCCCATTTTTCTGGTCATGGTGCTGGGGTATTTCTTCTATAAAAGGAAACTGCTCAACGACAATTTCGTCTCCATCGCCAACAAGTTCGTCTTTCAGGTGGCGCTGCCGGTGATGCTGTTTTGCGATCTGCGCACCATGGATCTGGAGGAAAACTTTTCCTGGCCGTTTGTGGGGTTCTGTTTTGTAGTCACCTTTTTGATGTTTGCCTTAACCTGGGTCGGGGCGGAACTGGCGTTTCGAGATAAGCAGAAGGTGGGCAGCTTTGTCCAGGGCGCCTGCCGGGGAAGCGCCGCCATTCTGGGGATTGCTTTTGTGGTGAATATGTTCGGCAGCGCCGGCATGACCCCTTTGATGATCTTTGCCGCAGTGCCTTTGTTCAATGTCTTTTCGGTGGCGGCTCTTTGCATCCACGGCCGGGACACCGGCCAGAGCAAGGGTGCGCAGCTTCGCAAGACGCTGCTGAACATTCTGAAAAACCCCATTATCATCAGCATTCTCATCGGCCTTGTCTTTGCCTTTTTCCGTATTCCGGTGCCGGAGATCATTGACTCCACTTTAAATCTGGTGGGAGCCATCTCCACTCCGCTGGCCCTGATTGCCATTGGGGCGGGGTTCTCCTTTGCCGGGGCAAAAAAGGTGTGGAAACCGGCTGTGGCGGCGGTGCTGATCAAGCTGATTGTGCTTCCTGCCGTTTTTCTGCCGGTGGCGGCCTGGATGGGGTTTCGCAATCAGGAAATGATCGCCGTGCTGATTATGCTTGGCAGCCCCACCACCCCCACCAGTTACATCATGGCCAAACAGATGGCCGGGGAAGGGGATCTTTCCGGCAGCATTGTGGTGCTGGCGACGCTGTGCAGCGCCGTCACCCTGACCGGCTGGATCTTTGTGCTGAAGAGTTTGGGGCTGCTGGGGTGAAATAGACCTTGCGTTTTTATCATAATTATGCTAAAATAAAGGCGATGCAAGGAGGTGTTTTCATGAATCCCATTCGACCGGTCTCGGACCTGCGAAATCATTTTGCGGAAATCTCCAAAGAAGTCCATGAAACCAGGCAACCCGTCTTTCTCACCAAAAACGGCTATGGGGACATGGTGGTGCTCAGCATGGAAGCCTACGAAAACCTGCTGCTGGAAAGTGAAATCTATACCAAGCTCCAAGGGGCGGAACGAGAGGCCAAGGCCACTCAGCAGCGCTTTACCTCACGGGAAGTGCTTCAGGCAGTGGAGGAGGCCATCGGGGAATGAGTTACCAGTTGGAATTTCTGCCGGTGGCCAAGCAGGACCTGGTGGAAATCGCAGAGTATATCAGCAAAACCTTGCAAAATCCAAAGGCCGCCAAACGGCTGGCCCAAACTCTGCTGGAACGGGCGGAGGACCTTCGTTCCTTTCCCTACGCCTACCCGGTGTATCAGCCCATCCGTCCGCTGCGGCTGGAATACCGGAAGGTCACGGTGGGCCACTACCTGCTTTTTTATACCGTCTCGGAAGAAACCAAAACCGTCACCGTGGCCCGCATCCTTTACGGAAGGCGGAATTTGACCACTAAGATGGGTTGATGCAGACAGATCGCTTTTCAGCGGTCTGTTTTCTTTTTCCCAATGTGACAAAACTGTAAGAAATCGGCCCAAAATGTAAGGTAAATCCATGGCACGGGGCCCGGCGGACTGGTATACTGTAGTTGTCAGGTGGAAACACCCAACCAATGAAGGAGATGACAGTGATGAGTATTTTAGAAGTACGAGGACTGAAAAAAGTGTATACCACCCGTTTTGGCGGCGCTCATGTCCAGGCCCTCACCGATGTAACCTTTACGGTAGAAGAAGGGGAATATGTGGCCATCATGGGGGAATCCGGCTCCGGCAAAACCACCCTGCTGAACATCCTGGCCGCTCTGGATAAGCCCACCGCCGGAGATGTGCTGTTGGACGGCAAGAGCCTGCCCGCCATTTCGGAACGTCAGCTGGCCGCTTTCCGCCGGGATCATCTGGGGTTCGTGTTTCAGGATTTCAACCTGCTGGACACCTTTTCCGTGCAGGACAACATCCTTCTGCCCCTGGTGCTGGCGGGGACCCCTTATCGGGAGATGATGACCCGCCTCACCCCCCTGGCCCACCAGCTTGGCATTACCAGCCTGCTGAAAAAGTATCCCTACGAAATTTCCGGCGGCCAAAAACAGCGCACGGCTGTGGCCCGGGCCCTGATCACCCAGCCCCGGCTGGTGCTGGCGGACGAACCCACCGGAGCGCTGGATTCCAAATCCACCGACAGCCTGTTGGAACTGTTCAATGAAGTCAACCTTCAGGGACAGACCATTCTCATGGTGACCCACTCGGTAAAGGCGGCCAGCCATGCCGGACGGGTATTGTTCATCAAGGACGGCATGGTTTATCACCAGATTTACCGGGGCGGCTGCTCCTTGCAGCAGATGTACCAGAAAATTTCCGACACCTTGACTACATTGGCCGCAGGGGGTGGGGAGGATGCGTAAATTCTTCTATTCCCGGCTGGCTCTGCAAAACATTAAAAAGAACGGTAAATTTTATTTTCCCTATCTGCTGGCCTTTTTGGGCTGTGTCTGCGGGATGTATCTGATTCTTTCCCTTTCCACCGGCGATGGAATCGCCAACCTTCGGGGCGGGGAGTATGTGGCGGGGTTTATGACCTTCGGCACGGTGATTGTGGGGCTGTTTGCCGCCATCTTCCTGTTTTACACCAACAGCTTTCTCATCAAGCGCCGGAAGCGTGAACTGGGGCTGTACAACATCCTGGGCATGGAAAAGCGGCATATTGCCAAAGTGCTGTTTTTGGAAAGCTTCTTTATCGCCTTGGCCGGCCTTGTGATCGGGCTGGGGCTGGGCGTTGCCCTGGATAAGCTGATGATCCTTCTGGTTTCCGCCATCATCCAGTCCGATGTGCCCTTTGGTTTTTCCATCAGCTGGACCGGTATCCTCACCTGCCTGATTTTGTTTGGGGCCATTTGGCTGTGCACCCTGCTGTACAATCTGGCCCGAATTCAGCTGAGCAAGCCGGTGGAACTGCTCCGCAGCGAAAACGTGGGGGAGCGGGAACCCAAAACCCGCTGGCTGGTGACCATCTTCGGCATTCTCTGCCTGGGGGTGGGCTACGCCATGGCGGTGCTGATTACCGACCCCATTGCCTCCTTGGCTCTCTATTTCGTGGCGGTGATTCTGGTGGTCATCGGTACCTACTGTCTGTTCATCGGGGTCAGCGTCTTTGTGCTGAAAGCCCTGCGGAAATGGAAGCGGTTTTACTATAAGCCCAATCATTTTATCAACGTTTCCGGCATGATCTACCGGATGAAGCAGAACGGGGTTGGTTTGGCCAATATCTGCATCCTCTCCACCATGGTGCTGGTGGCGGTGTCCACCACCGTCTCCCTCTATTTGGGGATTCAGGGGGGACTGCCTACCACCGATTTCACCATTCAGCCCTACAACAGCGTCTATCAGTCTATCTCTGCGGATTCGATGAAAGTAGTGGCAGAGGAAGCTGCTCAGGAACAGGGGCTCACTGTTTCCGATTTCAATGGCGCCATTACATTGGATGTCTCAGTGGCGCAGAATGGGGATTCGGAATTTTATTTTGACGACAACAGCACTTCCGTGAGCATCCTGGTGTTTTTGCCCCAGGATGAGTACAACCACTTTGCCCAGCAGCCTGCTTCCCTTCAACCGGGAGAGGTGCTGCTGTATCAGGACCGGGGAAGGTATACCCAGAATGAAACGCTGAATTCCAGCTTTTCCGTGGGAAGCCTGACCTTCACCACCGTGGGGGAAGCCGTTATCCCGGCATTCCTCACCGATCAGTACAACAACGTCACCTTCCCCATCTACTATATTGTTCTGGACAGTTATGACACTTTGGAGCAAATCAACCAAATGCAGATTTCCGCTTACGGAGATTACGCCAGCCAGTATACCGGTTACTACACCTTCAACACCGGCGGCACCGAAGAACAGCAAATGGCCATTCTGGATTCCCTGTGGGACAAAGGCTACGCTCAAATGACAGAGGATGCCCATGCGGTAAGCGAGGCATGGTCCGGCGGATTCCGAGCTTCCAACCTGGCGCAGACCCGCTCCGACGCCTATGCCCTGTTCGGTGGGTTCCTCTTCCTGGGGCTGTTCATCGGCATCCTCTTTACCCTGGCGGCGGTGCTGATTATTTACTACAAGCAGCTCAGCGAAGGCTATGAGGACCAGCACCGGTACGAGATTCTCCAAAAGGTGGGCATGAGCCGCAAGGAGGTAAAAAAGACCATTCACTCTCAGGTGTTGATGGTGTTCTTCCTGCCCTTGATTGTCACCGCCATCCACCTTGCTTTCAACTATAACATGATGAACGGTATCCTGTCTTTGATGAGCGTTGGAACCGCAGTTCATGCTGCCGATTCCACCTTCCTGATTACCACCATCATTACCCTGGCGGCGTTCTGCGTGATCTACACTTTGGTTTATCTGGCAACTTCCAAAGCCTATCTGCGGATCGTCTCTCCCAAACAACGCTAACTTCCTCATTCCCTTACGGAATGGCTCTTTCTCAATCCTTCTCACCCTGTTGGATCAATCTGATAGGGTGAGAACTTTTTTGTTTCGGGGCACAACGGGCCGTCCAAACCGATCCTGCCGAAGGCAGGCGGCGGCGGGCCTTTTTGCCCCTGAGGTTTGGACGAGAAAGGTCGTGCGCAGCGTGACCTTTCGTGGACAAAAGAAAAACGCCCCGTTCTTTTACAGAACAGGGCGTGAATTCTGGAGGCGACAACCGGATTTGAACCGATGATCAGGGAGTTGCAGTCCCATGCCTTACCACTTGGCTATGTCGCCGTTCGATTGGGCCGTCACGCTGACGACAAGAGACAGTTTACCAGATGCCGGCCTTTTTGTCAACCCCCTTTTTGAAAAAAGTCCCACAGGGAAAAACAGTTGTGACCGGTTTGAAAATCTGGTATACTTTATCCAAAGAAACCGAGGAGGCCGCCCGCATGGAGCAGAAAAAACCATCCCTTTCCCCGTTGGATCTGGGGGGTATGCGCCGCACTTTTTCATCCAAAAAATTCGAAACGCAGTTTACCGACCTTACCCGCCCGTTAGGGGCTCTGTATACGCCGGAGCAAACCCTGTTCCGGGTGTGGGCGCCCACTGCGGACGGGGTAACTTTGCTGCTTTATCCCACTGGGGATCCTGCCGGGGAACCGGTGGAGCAGCGCAGGATGACGGCGGAGGACAAGGGCTTTTATTCCATCCTGCTTCCCGGAAATCTGGCGGGGGTGTACTATGCCTTTGAAACCAGAATCGGGGACTCTGCTTTTTTTGCTGTGGACCCCTATGCCAAGTCGGTGGGTGTGAACGGTTGGCGCAGCATGGTGCTGGATCCGGCTTTGACCAATCCGCCCGGCTGGGAGGAGGACGGCCCCATCACCACCATTGCCCATCCGGCGGACGCTGTGGTTTACGAGCTGCATATTCAGGATTTTTCCGGCGATCCTGCCTCCGGCATCCGGCAAAAGGGAAAATACCTGGGTTTGGCAGAAGGAGGCACCATTACCCCCACGGGAGAAGCCACCGGCCTGGATTATTTGGAGCAGCTTGGGATCACCCATGTACAGCTTATGCCGGTATACGATTTTTGTTCCGTGGAGGAAGCGCAGGGAGGTTATAACTGGGGTTACGATCCTCAAAATTATTTTGCCCCGGAGGGCTGCTATGCCACCGATCCCTATGACGGACGCATCCGGGTGCGGGAGCTGAAACAGGCCATTCTGGCCCTTCATCAGCGGGGCATCGGGGTGGTGATGGATGTGGTGTTCAACCATGTGGCGGATTCCGAGGCGTTTGCGTTCAACCGCCTGGTTCCCGGATACTTTTCCCGGATCCGCAAGCGAAACGGGAAAAAAGTGTACTCCAACGGCTCCTGGTGCGGCAACGACACTGCCTCCGAGCGGAGCATGGTCCGCCGGTATCTGGTAGACTGCTGCGTTTATTGGGCCAAAGAGTATCACCTGGACGGCTTCCGGTTTGACATCGCCAGCCTGTTGGATGTGGAGACGGTAAATACTATTTTGGAGCAGGTGAAACAGGTCAATCCCCACTGCCTGTTTTACGGGGAAGGCTGGAAGGTGAATTCCGATGTCACCAAAAAAGAAACGGTGTTGGCGGGGCAGGAAACCGCTGATCTGACCCCCGGCTTCGGCTTTTTCAACGACACCCTCCGGGACGGCGTGCGGGGGGATCTGTTTGACGGGCCTGCCGGCGGTTGGCTGGCAGGGAAAGAAGAATTTGTCCCTCAGCTGAAAGACTGCCTCCGGGGCAATGCCTGGTGGTGCCCCCAGCCGGATCAGGCGGTGAACTTTGTTTCCTGCCACGACAACTGGACCCTTTGGGACAAGCTGGCCCAGGTGTTTTCCGATCAATCGCCGGAATTCTTGCGGGCCGCCAACGGTTTGGCGGCGGCTATGGTGTTTTTCAGCCAGGGAATGCCCTTTTTCTTAGGGGGCGAAGAATTGTTCCTTTCCAAAAGCGACGGCCGGGGCGGCTACGATCCCAACAGCTACAATGTTTCCGACGGCCGGAACCGGATCCCCTGGGGCAGCCTTGCCCAACCGGAAGTCCGGGCACATCGGGACCTTTACCGCACCCTGATTGCTTTTCGCAAAGCCCATCCCCTGCTGCGACTGCGCACTAAGGAGCAGGTGGATCACGCCCTGACTTTTTTGGATTTGGACCTTCCCGATGGCACCATTGCCTTTACCCTCAGCGATCCTCTGGTGGAACCGGCCCGGCTGGCCTTTGCCTTCCATCCCGGCCCGGAGCCGGTCAGGCTGCCGCTGAAGGGGGAATGGGAAGTTTTGCTTACCGAAGGATACAGTCCGGCAAAAGATCCCAAAGGATTCTGGGTTCCCGGTATGGGGTTTTGGGTGGCTCAGGAGAAGAAAGGAAAAAAAGAAACCTTTTCGGCCGGTATACAGGGGTGAATTATGGGTGGGTTCTAACCTTTTCACACCAATATCTAACTTTTTTGGGTTGTGCACGGAACCTGGAATCAGGTACAATAAAAAGTAATAATCGGCAAAAGTCGGGAGGTATGCAAAGATGAAGAAATTGGAGACCCAGGGCAGTTTAAAACGTTGCCGGGTGGAGGACAGCTTTTGGACCCCCATTCAAGAGCTGATCACCGACACCGTCATCCCATATCAGGAAAAGATCCTCAAAGACGAAGTTCCCGGTGCGGCAAAAAGTCATGCCATTGAAAATTTCCGCATTGCTGCAGGGGAGAGCAAGGGCGAGTTTTACGGCATGGTGTTTCAGGACAGCGACGTAGCCAAGTGGCTGGAAGCGGTGGCCTATTCTTTGGAGCGAAAGCCGGACGCCAAACTGGAAGCCCGGGCAGACGCCGTAATCAACCTGATTGAAAAGGCGCAGCAGCCGGACGGCTACCTCAACACCTACTTTACCATCAAGGAGCCGGAACATCGTTGGCAGAATTTGTTGGAATGCCATGAACTGTACTGCGCCGGCCATATGATCGAGGCGGCGGTGGCTTATTATGAAGCCACCGGCAAGGACAAGCTGTTAAAGGTGGCGTGCCGGATGGCGGATCACATTGATTCCCGATTTGGCAAGGGCAAAACCGAAGGGATCCCCGGCCACGAAGAAATTGAGCTGGCTCTGCTGCGGCTGTACCGTGCCACCGGCGAAAAACGATACCGGGACCTCTCCGCTTACTTTATCAACCAGCGGGGCAAAAATCCCAGCTTCTTTGAAGAAGAAGCCGCCCGCCGGGATTGGAGTGTTATGGGGATGAACCCCAAGGACACCAAATACAACCAAAGCTATGCGCCGGTGCGGGATCAAAAGGAAGCGGTGGGGCACAGCGTTCGTGCCATGTATCTTTACACCGCTATGGCGGATCTGGCGGCGGAAACCGGCGATAAAGATCTGTTCCAGGCCTGCCGCACCCTTTTTGAAAGCACCACCCAGCGGCGGATGTATGTCACCGGCGGCATTGGTTCTTCGGTTCACGGAGAAGCTTTTACCCAGGATTTTGACCTTCCCAACGACACCGCCTATGCCGAAACCTGCGCCTCCATCGGTTTGGTGTTCTTTGCCCGCAAAATGCTTTCCCTGGAACTGAAGGGGGAATATGCCGATGTGATGGAACGCTGCCTGTACAACGGCATTTTAAGCGGAATGCAGAAAGACGGCAGCCGATTCTTCTATGTCAATCCCCTGGAAGTGGTGCCCGGCCTTTCCGGCAAGCTGCCGGAATACCGCCATGCCCTTCCCGCCCGGCCCAAATGGTACGCCTGCGCCTGCTGCCCGCCCAACCTGGCACGGTTGGTGGAAAGCCTTGGGGAATATGCCTGGGGCGAAAATAAAACCACGGTGTTCTCCCACCTGTACTTAGGCGGCAGTTATACCGCTGCCGACGGAACCGTGGTGAAATCCAAATCGGCCTATCCCTGGAAGGGCCGGGTAAGTTATGAAATCAATCCCGGCAAAACCTTTACCACTCTGGCCATCCATATTCCAAGCTGGTGCAAGGAGTTCACCCTGATGGTAAACGGCGACGAGGTGGCCGCCGTGGTGAAGGACGGCTACTGCTGCCTGACCCGGGATTGGAAAAAGGGCGACAAAGTCAGCCTGAGCTTTTCCATTCAGCCCCGCCGGGTCTATGCAGATCCCCGGGTGCGGGAAAACAGCGGAAAGGTCTGTTTGATGCGGGGGCCGTTGGTGTACTGCCTGGAAGCCGTGGACAACGGGAAAGCGCTCTGCCGGCTGCATCTGCCTCGGAGCGTGTCCATTGTTACCGCCCACGAAAAGGATGAGGACATCGGTTCCTTTGTTTCCCTGCGGTTTACCGGCTTGAAGGAAAAGAACTTTAAGCGGCTTTATGAGGACCATCCCCCGGAAGCCGAACCGGTGCCGGTGAAGGCTGTCCCTTATTTCCTCTGGGGCAACCGCAAGCAGGGCGCCATGCAGGTTTGGATCAACGAAGCATAATTGGATTTAAAAAGAGAAGCGGATTGCTGCGGCAGTCTCGCTTCTCTTTTTCATTACCGCTGCGGGGGAGCAGGGTTGTTGGTGCGCCCTAAAATATAGTCGGTTGACGTGTGATAAAGATCCGCCAATGCAATCAGCAGATCGGTGGGAATGTCCCGAATTCCCCGCTCATACCGACAGTACTGGGGTTGGGGTATTCCCAGATAGGCCGCAATTTGCCGCTGCGTCAGATCCTGATCTTCCCGCAGGTCCCGCAGTCTTGGATAGTATCCCATGTTTTGCCTCCGATAACCATATGATTATCTTGACAATAGCATACCCCAATGGTAAAATGATGATGTAATAACTATTTGGTTATCAAAAATCAGCAAAATATAATATGTTTGGGAACAGCGATCTTCCGGCCAATGGGA
>CASDQY010000118.1 GCA_949282975.1 uncultured Oscillospiraceae bacterium
AAGCGCCCTGAGCCAAACTCAGGGCGCATTTTTGCTGTCTTACTTCTGTTCAGTCTTCCGGGGCAAAGGCATTTTCCAGATACTCCATGGTAAACCGCCCCGCTCTGCCGTACACTTCCGCCACATCAAACCGCACCGAACAGCGGGCGGAATGCTGCTGCAAGTACTCCGCTGCGGCCAGGGCCACCTTTTTCTGCTTGGCCTTGCTCACCGCCGCCCGGGCAGGTTCCTCCCGGCGTTGGGAACGGGTTTTCACCTCCACAAAACAGAGAAGCTCCCCCTTTTGAGCAATGAGATCCACTTCCCCCAACCGAGTGTGGTACTGCCGCTCTAAAACAGAATATCCACGGCTTTCCAGCCAGTCGGCGGTAAAATCCTCCCCCTGAAGCCCCAGGGGCTTTTTCACCAGCTCCGGATGTTCCTTGACCTGGTAATATTTTTTCAGAAAGCTGTGCCGGTGCACCGGGCTTTCCCCATAGGCATCCAGCATGGCATAGTGCAGGGCGGTGCCGTAGCCCTTATGCTTTTCAAACTGATACTGGGGGTACTCTTTCGCTAGCTCCTCCATGGAGCGGTCCCGGGCCACCTTGGCCAAAACCGACGCCGCCGCAATGGAAGCACTGGTGGCGTCCCCGGAAACAATCAGCCGGGTGGGAAGTTCCAGCCCGGGATCCCGGTTGCCGTCCACCAGCACCAGCTGGGGAACAACCTTCAGCCCCGCCACCGCCCGGCGCATGGCCAGCATGGCAGCGTTTAAGATATTCAGGGATTCAATCTCCTCTACCGTGGCCTTGGCAATGCAAAAACTCACCGCCTGGGCACGGATCTCATCAAAAAGCCGGTCCCGCTTTTTGGGGGTCAGCTTTTTGGAATCGTTCAGCCCTTCCAGATGGTACTCCTTGGGCAGGATGACGGCGGCGGCGTACACGTCCCCCGCCAAAGGGCCCCGGCCCGCTTCATCCACCCCGCAGAGCAGGTCGGTGTACATGCTTTCATCGAATTCACGCAGGGTCATGGGCCGCCCCTTTCTCCGGCACCTCCAGGGTGATCCGGCCGATCCGGCCGCCCCGGTACTCGTCCAGCACCGTGGCAGCGGCTCGCTGCAGGTCAATCTCTCCGCCGGGGAGCAGCATCCCCCGCTTTTTTCCGATGGCTAAAAGCAGCCGGTAACCGTCCAGCCCATTCAGTTCATGTTCTTCCAACTTATACCGGGCAGCCAGCAGAGGGGCATAGCCGCTGTCTTTCAAAAAGGCCAGCAGCCGCATGGCCAAAAGCTGGGTGTCGATAATTTCGTCCTTCACCGCACCGGTGAAGGCCAGCCGTTCCCCCACCAGGGGATCTTCAAATTTGGGCCACAGCACCCCGGGCATATCCAGCAGTTCGGCGTCCTTGCCTAAGGGCACCCACTGCTGGGCACGAGTCACGCCGGGGCGGTCCTCCACTTTGGCCCGTTTGCCCCCGGCCAGGCGGTTGATCAGGCTGGATTTTCCCACATTGGGGATGCCCACCACCATCACCCGGATGGGCTGTCCCACCAGGCCCCGCTTTTTCCGCCGCTCCAACAAATCGGAAAGCAGGCTGCGAAGCATGGGGAGAATGCGGCCCACATTTTTGCCGGTTTTACAGTCGCAGGCCAGGGTGGCAATCCCCTGCTTTTGATAATAGGACAGCCACCTGGCGGTGATGTCCGGATCGGCGTAGTCTGATTTATTCAACAGCAGAAGCCGTGGCTTGTTGTTCAGCCATTTGTGCAGCTCGGGATTGCGGCTGGAAGCAGGGATCCGGGCGTCCGCCAGCTCCACCACCACATCCACCTGCTTCAAATGCTGGGTGATCAGCCGCCGGGTTTTGGCCATATGCCCCGGGAACCACTGGATCGAGGGGGTGTCCAGGGGGCGCTGCTGAAGCGCTTCATAAAGGTTTTGTTCTTCCATTTAATATACTCCTGATTATACTACCAAAACTCAGCCCACCAGTCCGAACCGATCCAGGGGCAGCAGCCGGAACAGCACTTCGCCAAACACATTATCCAGATCAATCATGCCGATTTCCGCATACCGGCTGTCCAGAGAATTATTGCGGTTGTCCCCCAGCACAAAAATATGCCCCTCCGGCACAGTGCAGGGAAAATCAATGGTGCTGGAGGAATGGGCGTTGGTGGGGGTGTTGACGTAATCCTCTTCCAGGGCCACGCCGTCCACAGAAACAATTCCGGTATCGAAATCAATGTCCACCGTCTGGCCCGCCACCGCAATGCACCGCTTAATCAGCGGCTCCTGGCCGTCCTCCCGGTTGATCACCACAATGTCGCCGGGCTCCACCGTATAAAACAGAGAAGAGGTCACCAGCCGATCCCCGTCCTGCAGGGTGGGAATCATGGACTGGCCGTCCACCTGGACTTCCTGGAACAGATAGGTCAGCACCACGATGGCCAGGATCATGCATAACAGGGTGGTCTCCACCCAATCAAAGAATTCCTCCACCGCCCCGTTCCACTTCCGGCGGGACTTTTTCGATTCGGCTTGCTGCGCCATGGTTTTACACTCCTCCACACGGTGAAATCAAAAACAAAAAGGGGAACAGCAGATCACCTACCGTCCCCCTCTGTTGCATGGTCCGATTACAGACGCTCTTTGACCTTGGCTGCCTTGCCCACACGGTCACGCAGGTAGTACAGCTTGCTGCGGCGCACTTTGCCCATCCGGACAACCTCAACCTTTTCCACGTTGGGGCTGTGCAGGGGGAAAACACGCTCAATGCCGCAGCCGTAAGCCACACGGCGCACGGTGAAGGTTTCCGCCACACCGCCGTGACGCTTGGCGATGACAGTGCCTTCGAAAATCTGAATTCTCTGCTTGTCGCCTTCCTTGATGCGGCAGTGTACCTTAACCTGATCGCCCACCTCAAACTTGGGGGCTTCCGCCTTCAGGCTGCCATTGCTGATAAGTTCCAACTGATTCATACAATACTTCCTCCAAAAACTGTAGTTCAGACATTCATACTGCCCCTGGGCACAGAGGACTGTCCGCTTTCATGATCTCCATGAAACCCCATCCCTTTATCGGAATCACAAAGGGCGGCATTCCAATACCTGTATATCATACCACAGGGGTTTGCAAAATGCAAGAATTATTTTTCAAAATTTTCCGGCATCCAAAAACGCTTCTGTTCCAAAGAAAACCGCTTATTGTAAACCGAGCGTAAAGGAAAGGAAAAGAACAGGCAAAACCCCGTTCCGCCCGGGCAAAGAGCGGTTGCAATTTTTTGGGGGCTGTGCTATACTGAATCCCGTGAAACGGGTATTTGTTTCACAAACTGCGTATAAAGGAGGAAGCATCCATGAGTCCCGACCCTTGCGGCCGAAGGCACCATTTATCATACCGTGGAAAGGATCGGATTCCGGCTGCTTTTTGTCTGCCGCCCCGCTGAACCGGCGGTCCTTCCCATGGGAAGGAGGCAGTCTATGATTGATTTTTATTATTCTGAAAACGGCAGAGTGAAACCCATTGATCACTTCACCGGCGGCTGCTGGGTCAGCGTCATCGACCCTACCCCCGCCGAACTGGATTATCTTACCGATGATCTGGGCCTGGAGGAGGACTTTGTCAAGTCCGCCCTGGACGAAGAGGAAACCTCCCGGGTGGAAAAAGAGGACGACCAGACCCTGGTGATCGTGGACATTCCCTTAAAGACCAAGGACGACGACAAAGCCACCGTGGTGTACGAAACCATGCCCATGGGCATCATCACCACCGATTCCGCCCTGATCACCGTCTGCATCCGGGAAAACCCATTGATCAACGAGCTCAGCTCCGGGTATCTGAAAAACACCGACACCCAGTTGAAAACCCGGTTTTTGCTCTCCATCCTGCTGCGTGCGGCGGCTCAATATCTGTGGTACCTGAAGCAGATCGACAAATCCTCTTCGGATTTACAGGTCAACCTGAACAAAAGCATGAAAAACAGCGAACTGATTCAGCTTTTGGG
>CASDQY010000119.1 GCA_949282975.1 uncultured Oscillospiraceae bacterium
GATTCACCGGGGGCGCCCTCGCAGGATCCAGCTTGCGGTGCTGGTGGACCGGGGACACCGGGAACTGCCCATTCGGGCGGACTTTGTGGGGAAAAACCTTCCCACCTCTGCTTCCGAACAGGTAGTGGTGCAGCTTCAGGAAACGGATGGAGTTTCCCAGGTGCTGATTCAGGAAGAATAAGGAGGACGGCCATGACCACACTGATTCAAAACGGATTTCTCTGCGATCCCGCCAACGGGCGGGAAGGGCAGTTCGATCTGCTCATTCGGGACGGCGTTATCGCCTGGGTAGGCAAAGATCCCGGGGTGACTGCCGATACGGTGGTAAACGCCGCCGGGCTGACGGTGCTGCCCGGACTGGTGGATATGCATGTGCATTTAAGAGATCCCGGATTTCCCCATAAGGAAGATATCCTGACCGGCTGCGAAGCGGCGGCAGCGGGCGGGGTAACCAGCCTGCTCTGTATGCCAAATACCAAGCCTGTCGTGGACAGTGTGAAAACGGTGGAGTATATCCGGCAGAAAGCCAAACAGGCTAAAGCCCATGTCTATGTCACCGGAGCCATCACCAAAGGCCTTTCGGGGCAGGAAATCACCGAGATGGACGCCCTTTCTCAGGCGGGCTGCATCGCTTTCAGCGACGACGGCCGGCCGGTGGAAAACGCCGCCATGATGACCGCAGCCTTGAAAAAATCCAGGGAATTGGGGGCGATTGTCACCTCTCACTGTGAGGATTTGAGCATTATCAACGGCGGCATTGTCAACGAGGGCGCCGTGTCCAAAGCCCTGGGGGTCAAAGGGATGCACCGCTCCAGCGAGGACTATGTCACCGCCCGGGAAATCATCCTGGCGGAAACCAACGGGTGCCCGGTGCATATCGCCCATGTCAGCACCCGGCTCAGCGTGCAGCTGATTCGGGAAGCCAAAGCCCGGGGAGCGGACGTCACCTGTGAAACCTGCCCCCATTACTTTTCCATGACCGAAGAAAAGGTGCTCAGCCGGGATGCCGATTACCGGATGAATCCCCCCCTGCGGGAGGAAGCGGACCGGGAAGCAGTGCTTTTGGGACTGCTGGACGGCACCATTGACTGCATCGTCACCGACCATGCGCCCCATGCGCCCCAGGAAAAGGCGGACTTTCTTGCCGCCCCCAACGGGGTGATCGGCATGGAGACCAGTTTTGCCGCTTCTTATACCTATCTGGTAAAAACCGGGAAAATGAGCTTGGCGCAGCTGGTGGAAAAAATGAGCGTCAATCCCGCCCGCCGGCTGAAGATTGCCGCAGGGACCCTGTCGGTGGGAGCGCCGGCCGATGTTGTGCTGGCAGACCTGAACCGAGATTGGGTGGTAGAGCCGGAGAAGCTGCACTCGAAAGCACGCAATGCGGTTTATAAAGGCATGACCCTCACCGGAAAAGTGATGGCAACCTATTGCGGCGGCAGCTTAGTATATCAGCAAATGTAATATTTAAAAACATAGGACACCCATCAATCGATAAAAACAGGAAGGAGATTTTCTCATGTCCATGGATCGCCTGATCACCCGTATCCTGGAGACGCAAAACCCTTCAGTGGCGGGGCTGGACCCGAAACTGAGCTACATCCCGGATTTCATCAAGGAAGAAGCCTTTGCCAAGCACGGCAAAAACCTGGAAGGAGCGGCGGCGGCGCTGCTGACCTTTAACAAAGGCATCATCGACGCTTTGTGCGACATCGTTCCCGCTGTGAAGCCCCAATGCGCTTATTATGAAATGCTGGGCTGGCCGGGGGTAAAGGCCCTCAGCGATACCATCGCCTATGCGCAGCAGAAGGGGATGGTAGTGATCATTGACGGCAAGCGAAACGACATCGGCACCACTATGGAAGCCTATGCCGCCGGGCATCTGGGGGTAACTCAGGTGGAGGATATCTCTCTTCCGGCTTTTGGCGGAGATCTGCTCACCGTCAACGGTTATCTGGGCAGCGACGGCATCAACCCTTTGATTCAGGTCTGCAAGGAACAGAATAAGGGGATTTTTGTGCTGGTTAAAACCAGCAACCCTTCCTCCGGGGAGCTTCAGGATCAGTGCATTGACGGCAAGCCGGTGTACCGGGTGATGGGTGAATTCTGTGAACAGTGGGGAGAAAACCTTCCCGGCAAATATGGATATTCCGGCGTGGGCGCTGTGGTGGGGGCTACCTACCCCGCTCAGCTTACCGAACTGCGCCAGGCCCTGCCCCATACCTTCTTCTTGGTGCCGGGATACGGGGCCCAGGGCGGCGGCGCCGAAGGGGTAGCCGGTGCCTTTGACCAAAACGGCTTGGGTGCGATCATCAATTCTTCCCGGGGGATTCTCTGCGCTTGGCAGAAAACCGGCGCTGCCCCGGAGGATTATGCAGAGGCGGCCAGAAACGAGGCGCTGCGAATGAAGGAGGATCTCTGCCGGGTGATCCCGCCCATCAAGGCACCGGCAGAAGCGGAGTAAGGCAAGGAGGAACGTAATGTTGCAGAACCAGAAAAAAGCTTGGCTGGTCTTGGCCAACGGTATGGTGCTGGAGGGCAAAAGCATGGGCTGTACCGGAACGGTGGTGGGGGAGATTGTCTTTGCCACCGGCATGACCGGTTATCAGGAAACCCTCACCGACCCCAGCTACTATGGGCAGATTGTCATCCAGACCTTCCCTCTGGTGGGGAACTACGGCATCAACTCCATGGACGGGGAAAGCCAGCATTGCTGGCTGAAGGGCTATATTGTCCGGGAATGGTGTGAGGTTCCCTCCAACTTCCGCTGTGAAGAAACTCTGGACGTGTTCTTAAAGCAGCAGCAGGTGGTGGGGCTTTACGATGTGGATACCCGGCACCTGACCAAAATCATCCGGGAAACCGGCGTGATGAACGGAGCCATTACCACCGACGAAAATTATGTCAAAGAAGCCCTGTTGGAGCAGATTCATGCTTTTTCGGTGCGGGATGCGGTGAAGAGCGTCACCTGTTCCCAGCCGGAAGAGTTCCCTTCGCTGGGGCACAGCCGGAAGGTGGTGCTGTTTGACTTCGGCTATAAATTCAACATCCGCCGGGAATTGGTGAAGCGGGACTGCGACGTCATAGTGGTGCCGGCTTACACTACGGCGGAGGAAATCAGGGAAATCAATCCCGATGGGATCATGCTTTCCAATGGCCCCGGAGATCCCAGCGAAAATGTTCGGATTGTGGAAAACCTCAAAGAGATCATGAAGCTGAACATTCCCATCTTCGGCATCTGCCTTGGGCATCAGCTTATGGCGCTGGCCAACGGGGCCAAAACCGAAAAGCTGAAATACGGCCACCGGGGCGCCAACCAGCCGGTAATCGACCTGGATCTGGATCGCACCTTCGTTACCAGCCAAAACCACGGCTATGCGGTGATCAGCGATTCCCTGCCCAAAGAGGTGGGATATGTGAGCCATAAAAACGCCAACGATTTCAGCTGCGAAGGGGTGCGGTACACCCACATTCCCGCCTTTACGGTGCAGTTCCACCCGGAAGCCTGCGGCGGGCCCCAGGACACCGGTTATTTGTTTGACGAATTCATTGCCTTAATGGACAAAAAGGAGGGCTGAACCATGCCGCTGAGAAAAGATTTGAAAAAGGTGCTGGTGATTGGTTCCGGCCCCATTGTCATCGGCCAGGCGGCGGAGTTTGACTACGCCGGCACCCAGGCCTGCCGGGCTTTGAAGGAGGAGGGCCTGGAGGTGGTGCTGGTTAACTCCAACCCAGCCACCATCATGACCGACAAAGCCATGGCGGATAAAATTTATATTGAGCCCCTGACGCTGGACTGTGTCAAACGGATCATTGAAATCGAAAAGCCGGACAGCCTGCTCTCCACCCTGGGGGGGCAGACCGGCTTGACCCTGTCCATGCAGCTGGCCAAAGAAGGCTTTTTGGATGCCCACAATGTGAAACTGCTGGGGGCCAATCCGGAAACCATCGACAAGGCGGAAGACCGCCAATCCTTTAAAGATACCATGGAATCCATCGGGGAACCGGTGATTCCTTCCAAGGTAGTTACTACGGTGGAGGACGCCCTGGACTTTGCCGAAACCATCGGCTATCCTGTGATCGTCCGCCCCGCCTTTACCCTGGGCGGCAGCGGCGGCGGCATTGCCGACGACCGGGAGCAGCTTAGGGATATCGCCATCAACGGCCTGCGCCTTTCTCCCATCACCCAGGTGCTGATTGAAAAGTGCATCTCCGGCTGGAAGGAAATCGAGTTTGAAGTCATCCGGGACAGCAAGAACAACGTTATCACCGTCTGTTCCATGGAAAACTTTGACCCCGTCGGCGTTCATACCGGCGATTCCATTGTTATCGCTCCGGCGGTGACCCTGTCCGACAAAGAGTACCAGATGCTGCGGACGGCTTCTTTGAATATCATCAACGAACTGAAGGTGGAAGGCGGCTGCAACTGTCAGTTTGCCCTGCACCCGGAAAGCATGGAATATGCGGTGATCGAGGTCAATCCCCGGGTCAGCCGTTCTTCCGCTCTGGCCAGTAAGGCCACCGGTTATCCCATCGCCAAGGTGGCGGCCAAAATCGCCATTGGCTATTCTCTGGATGAAATCATCAACGCCGTTACCGGCAAGACCTATGCCTGCTTTGAACCGGCGTTGGACTATGTGGTGGTAAAGTGGCCCAAGTGGCCCTTTGATAAATTCGTCTACGCCTCCCGGAAGCTGGGCACCCAGATGAAGGCCACCGGCGAGGTGATGAGCATCGGCTCCTGCTTTGAGCAGGCCATTATGAAGTCGGTGCGTGGGGCGGAGTTGAAGGTGGACTCCCTGAACCTGCCCAAGCTGGAAAAGGTGTCCACCGAAGAAATCATGGCTAACCTGGACCCTGCCCACGATGAACGGTGCTTTTATGTGTTTGAAGCCCTGAAGCGGGGCGCATCGGTGGAGGAGATCCATCAGATCACCAAAATCGACGAGTGGTTTTTGGAAAAGCTGAACAACCTGGTCAAGCTGGAACGCCGTTTGGCCAGCGAGCCCCTTACCGACGAGCTGTATCTTCAGGCGAAAAAATGGGGCTATCTGGACAGTGTCATTGAACGGATCAGCGGCCAGAAAATTCAAAACCCCCGCACCGCCGTATTTAAAATGGTGGATACCTGTGCGGGAGAATTTGCCGCCCAGACCCCTTATTTCTATTCCACTTACGATACCGAGAACGAAGCCAAGGAATTTATCGAAGCGAAAAATTCCGGCAAAAAACGGGTCATCGTGTTTGGCTCCGGCCCCATTCGGATCGGGCAGGGCATTGAATTTGACTATTGTTCGGTGCACTGTGTTTGGAGTTTGAAAAAGCTGGGCTACGAAGCCATTATCTGCAACAATAACCCCGAAACCGTTTCCACCGATTTTGACACCGGCGACCGGCTGTATTTCGATCCTCTCACCAAAGAGGATGTAAAGAACATCATCGAAACCGAGCAGCCTTACGGCGTGGTGGTGCAGTTCGGCGGACAGACCGCCATCAGCCTGACCTCTTATCTGGATAAGCTGGGGGTTCGGATTCTGGGCACCTGCGCCGATTCCATCGATGCTGCCGAGGACCGGGAACGCTTCGACGAGGTGCTGGAGCGCTGCAACATCCCCCGTCCCAAAGGAGAAACGGTATTTACCGCCGAGGAAGCCAAAGCGGCGGCGGCCCGGCTGGAATACCCGGTGCTGCTGCGCCCCTCCTACGTGCTGGGCGGCCAGAACATGATCATTGCCCACTCCGATCAGGATGTGGACGAATACATGGCCATCATCACCCGCACCAAGCTGGAAAACCCGGTGCTGATCGACAAATATATGATGGGCACCGAAGTGGAAGTAGACGCCATCTGCGACGGGGAACGGTTTGTGATTCCCGGCATTATGGAGCACGTGGAGCGGGCCGGGGTGCATTCCGGCGACTCCATCTCCGTTTATCCTGCGCAACACCTGTCCAAGCGAATTATTGATACCATTGTGGATTACACCGGCAAACTGGCCTTTGATTTGAAGGTGCGGGGTTTGGTGAATATCCAGTATGTGGTGTACCGGGATCAGGTGTACGTCATCGAAGTCAACCCCCGTTCTTCCCGGACCATCCCTTATATTTCCAAGGTCACCGGCGTGCCCATGGTGGACATCGCAACCCGGGTGATGATGGGAATTTCTTTGAAAGAACAGGGATATGAAAGCGGGCTGTTGCCCAATGCCGATCATGTGGCGGTAAAGGTGCCGGTGTTCAGCTTTGAAAAGCTCAATAATGTGGACAACCAGCTGGGCCCGGAAATGAAATCCACCGGCGAAGTGCTGGGCGTGGCCAAAACCCTGGAAGAAGCCCTGCTCAAAGGCCTGGCCGCCAGCGGGCAGAATCTGGTGCATTCCGGCGGAGTGCTGTTTACCGTGCGGGATTCCGATAAAGCGGAGTTGATCCCCATTGCGGAAAAATTCCATGATATGGGATTTGAACTGTATGCTACTTCCGGCACCGCCTACACGCTGAACAAAGCCATGATTCCCACCAGCCTGGCCACAAAAATCAGCGAAAACCGGCCCGGCTCCGGCATTGATCTGATTGAGCAGGGAAAGATCCAGTATGTGATTTCCACCTCCACCAAGGGGCGGGATCCCCATAAGGACAGCGTGCGGCTGCGGCGAAAAGCGGTGGAGCGGGGGATTGTCTGCCTGACCAGCCTGGATACCGCCAACGCCCTGGCGGACTGCATTGCCATGAAGAAAACCATCAACGATGTGGAACTGGTGGACATCACCACCATTCCCGAGCGGTAAAATAACAAAGGAGTGATCCATCATGAGAAGTGATTTGATGAAGGTGGGCCCCAATCGGATGCCCCATCGGTCGCTGCTGAAGGCGTTGGGCCTGACCGACAGCGAAATCAAGCGTCCTTTTGTGGCGGTGGTCAGCGCTGCCAGCGATTATGTGCCCGGGCATATGCACCTGGACAAAATCGCCGAAGCGGTGAAGGCGGGCATCCGCAACGCCGGCGGGGTTCCCTTTGAATTCCGCACCATCGGCGTCTGCGACGGCCTTTCCATGAACCACAAGGGAATGAAATATTCCCTGTGCTCCCGGGAATTGATCGCTGATTCCATCGAAGTGATGCTTACCGCCCATCCCCTGGACGGCGCTGTGTTCATCCCCAACTGCGATAAGATTGTGCCCGGTATGCTGTTGGGCGCCATCCGCATGAACCTGCCCAGCATCTTTGTGTCCGGCGGCCCCATGAGCCCCGGGGTGGTGAACGGCAAACGTGTGGGCCTGAGCGAGACCTTTGAAGCGGTGGGCGCTTATGCCGCCGGCAAAATCGGCGATGCCGAACTGCTGGAGTACGAAAACAATTCCTGCCCCACCTGCGGCTCCTGCTCGGGTATGTACACTGCTAACTCCATGAACTGCCTGACCGAAGCAGTGGGAATGTCTCTGCCCAAAAACGCCACCTGCTCCGCCGTGTCCAGCGAACGGCTGCGGATTGCCAAGGAAACCGGCGAACGGGTGATGGAACTGATCAAGGAAAATATCCGCCCCAGCGATATTCTCACCGAAAAGGCGTTCCGAAATGCGCTGGCTTCGGATATGGCTTTGGGCTGCTCTACCAATACCGTGCTGCACCTGCTGGCTCTGGCGAAAACGGCCCAGACCAATGTGAATATGGATACGGTGGATGAAATGTCCCACAAGGTGCCCCAGCTCTGCAAGCTCAATCCGGCCGGCCATGTGTTCATTGAAGATTTGAATGCATTTGGCGGGATTCAAGCGGTGTTGAAGGAACTGGCTCGTGGCGGTTATATTGACGACACCCTTCCCACCGTGACCGGAACGGTGAAGGACCGGTTTGCGGGCGCAGCTAAGCCCGACGGCACCATCATCCATACCATTGAGGACCCCATCCGCAAAGACGGCGGCATCGCTGTGCTGAAGGGCAACCTGGCGGTTGACGGCGCTGTGGTAAAACAGGGAGCGGTCGCTCCGGAAATGATGGTCCACCAGGGCCCGGCCCGGGTGTTCGACAGTGAAGAGGACGCCATCGCTGCCATCCAGGGCGGAAAGATCCTTCCGGGGGATGTGATCGTCATTCGTTACGAAGGCCCCAAGGGCGGCCCCGGCATGCGGGAAATGCTGGCCCCCACCTCTTCTTTGGCGGGCATGGGCCTGGATAAACAGGTGGCCCTCATCACCGACGGACGTTTTTCCGGCGCTACCCGGGGCGCAGCCATCGGCCATGTGTCGCCGGAGGCCGCAGCCGGCGGCTTGATCGGTTTGGTGGAGGAAGGGGACACCATCTCCATCGATATTCCTCAGCGGAAGCTGGAACTGCTGGTGGATGAAGACACCCTGGCCAAACGAAAGGCGCAGTGGAAGCCCAAAGAACAGCATCTCAACGGCTATATTAAACGGTATGCCAAGATGGTGACTTCCGGCTCCAACGGGGCGCTGCTGGAGGATTATCTGTAATCCGGGGTAAAAAACTGTAAAAACGCACAAAACCTGCACTGTTTTTTTGGCAGTGCAGGTTTTTCTCTTTCTTTGCAATCCGGCAGTAAGTATGCTATAATGAACTCATCAGGTCTGGCAAAAAAGGGAATTGTGATCGTGAAAAAGAGGAGATTGGAACGCTCCATCCTGCTTTGTTCCCCCTTTCCCTATCCGGGCCGGAACGGGTTGCGTCTGGTATAGGTGTAACCGGGCTTGTTTTTTCCATCATCGGATTTTTTGATCGTAAGGATAAAAAATAACATTGAGTATATAAATTCAGATTGGTGCCTTGGGCTTAGGAATTGGAAGGCATTTTCATTTTCCGGAATCCAGAGGCGATCGAAAGACACAGGATGAAATCAGACGGAAGATTACGACAGGAGAAAGATTATGGTCATACGAGAAGTATTAAACAACGCTGCTTTGTGGCTGGAAGACGGGCAAACCGGCGCCGTCGCCATTGTTGTAAAGGAAAATATTATTGACGGTGTGTCTTTGGGGGAAGAATATGATCCCGCTCAGGCAGATTATGTCATTCAATATAAAAACCGGACCCTTTTGGAATATCTGCGGGTTTTGCTGCGCACCACCAAATCCAAAATTTTGCTGGTGGCGCTGAAGCTGGACATCAAGATTAAGGAACTCTATCCCCATCAGATGACGGAAGGCTTTTTGACCAGCCTGCTGAACGGATTGAACGTCAATGACCCCAATCTGGTGCAAAACAAACCTCCGGTTCTACCTTGGGAAGACATCTCCCTGATTCTGCCGGAAGAGACAAAAGCCGCCAAAATTTTGGTGGAGTGGGTTCGGGATGAGCTTGGGTTTGAGATGACCGGCAACGCTCCGTCCACCCTTGCTGTGGTGATGTACAGCCATCGTGTGGACCGGAACATGGTGCTGGAATACGACGAGCAAATCATGCTGCTGGAGATTACCCATGTGGTGAGCAGCCAGTTTTCCTTGTCTTTCCAGGCGGAAACCGTGGCCTATCGCCGCACCATCAATTATCTGAAAATGTTCTGCCTGCGCAAATTGAATTCCCGCCATCTGGATGAGGATCCGCCTTATCCGGAAAAGCAGGCCTACGAGCTTCGCCAGAAATATCCGGCGGAAACCTCTTGTGTGGAGCAGATCATGATGTATCTCACCGACAAATACGGCTATACATTCAGCCTGCGGGAGGAAATCTTCCTGCTCTGTGTGGTAGTGGATTTGGCCAGTGGGAGACGAATGAAAAAATAAATTAAAAGAGGAGAACTTCTATGGCATTTTGCACCAAGTGCGGCAAACAGATCCCCGATGGAAACACTTTATGCGATGAGTGCGCCGCTAAGCAAAGCAGCAATTCGTTTTTTAAATGGAACGGGAAGGATGAAAGTTCCAGCTTTGATCCCACCGACATCCAAAACAATAAAGTGATGGCGGTGCTCAGCTATATCGGCATTTTTGTGCTGATCCCCATCTTTGCTGCCAAAAATTCCCCTTACGCCCGGTACCATGCCAATCAAGGGCTGGTGCTGTTTATTGTTGAGGTGATTTGGGGCATATTCTGTTCCATCCTCAATCTCTGCCTGGGGTTGCTGAGAATATTCGGCCTTTTGTTCTGGATTGTGAGCACTGTGGTGAATGCCATTTTGGGAATCTTAAGTCTGGTATTCCTGGCGTTGGTCATTTACGGCATCGTAAACGCTGCAACCGGCAAAGCGAAGCCGCTGCCGGTGTTGGGGCGGTTTACCCTTCTGCACTGAGAAACGGCAAGCATTCCTCTGGCGGTGCCGGGGGAATGCTTTTTCTGCAATAAGGAGAAATTATGAGAATTGTAAAACGAATTCTGCTGGCAGGTACGTCGCTGCTGCTTTGTTTAAATCTGCTTACCGGCTGTTCCTGGGTGTCTTTGGGCGTTTTGTATGGAATGCTGTCTGAAAGCCCGGACGACTCCTCCGACTTTTATGACCCCGGTTCCTCCACGCCGGATTCTTCTTTGACGGATGATTGGGAGGAGCCGGGATGGGAAAATTGGATGAATACCGCCACCGGCAGCGCCACCTATCCCGAAAGCGGCACGGTGCTGATCAGCGTTTACCTGGACACCGGCCTGGACTGGACGGAAGAGGATGTGGCCCTCACCCAGCAATATCTGCAAATAGCGGTGGAAGGCTTGGATCAAAAGGGGCAGGCATATCAAAGCGGTATGGATGTGGTGTATGACAGCCGTCAGGACCCCAGACTGGCCGTAAACCTTTCCCTGGATATCCCCGATGTGGAGGATGACCTTCAATTGACCAACCGGGCGCTGGACGCCGCTTTGGCGGAAGCGGTGGATTACCGGGGATTGATGGAGGAGTATCAAACCGACAGTGTTGCCTTTTTGGTGTTCCTCAACGACAGCGGCGTCAGCTATACTATCCCCTATTATCAGGGGGACAGTGCCGAATGGTATTGGGAAAAGTGCTATCTTTATCTTTATGACCTGGGCGGCCGCCGAAATTATGAAAATCCGGCCACCTATGCCCATGAAATGCTTCATCTGTTCGGCGCCTGGGATCTGTATGAAACCAACGACACCGATGGGGTGACCCAGCAGGTGGTGGACTACATCCGGTCGGAATATCCCACGGAATTGATGCTGACTACCTACAATATCTGGGGCGGGTACACCTATGATCGAGTGCCTCAGGTTATTTCTCCCTTAACTGCTTATGCCATCGGTTGGATAGAGGATTGCCCGGAACTGGATCAATTTCCCACTTTGGAGCGCCAGCAGCGGTGCTGTTTCAGTTATTGGTAATGAGGTTGGCGGGTAAATCTCCATGGAGGTGAGAGGATGGACCGGTACCGGCTGTGATAATTGTTGCCGGAAGGGAGCGGGGCCCAGTTCGTTCATTTCGCTAAAGCTGATATGCCGCAGAGTATTGGAATAAGCCCTGTACATTGATTCGAGACTGAATTGCCGTTCCAAAACAGTTGTGCTCGCACCGGCAATAAAACGGTGAGTCTATCTCTCTCAGAGATTCAATACATTGAAGGTTTTAACCACAATATTGTGGTGCACCATACGAAAACCACCCAGAGACGGGTGGTTTTCTTCATACAATCATCAGCTTAATAAAAATCAGGCTGATGATCCATTGACGATGGAAAATTACTAAAAACCCGTTTCATGAGTAGCAAGTAACAGTCTTACGGAAAAACCAAATCGTATTAACGTGATGTAATGGCTGGTAACAAAGGGTTTTACCCGTCTCGTCTATGACCCCTGATTTTGCCGGGAAATTTATAAAACGCTGCCTGTTCCAAGCGCCTTTTGCGTCTGTGCCGATTCGACAGCATCTGTCAGCAGCCTTTTGCTATACTAAATCGAGACTTCCGCCAAGGAAGTCAAATTTACGGAAAGGATTTGATTTCTTGCTGCAGTTGGATTTTGTAGCGCCCAACCTCACCGCCACTTTGGAAGGGGAGATCGACCACCACAGCTCCCAATACCTGCGCACCCGCATTGACGAGGCGGTAGAAGCCACCCACCCCCAGCGCCTGACCATGGATTTTTCCCAGGTGAGTTTTATGGATTCTTCCGGCATCGGTTTGGTGATGGGGCGATTCAAACTGATGAAGCAGTTGGGAGGATCAGTGGAAGTGACCGGGGCCAGCGGCTCGATTAAAAGGGTGATGACCCTGGCGGGATTGGATAAGCTGGCGCCGATCCATTAAGGGAAGTTGAGAGGAGGAATGCAAAATGAAGGCCGAAAACGAAACCACAATCTGCTGCCTTAGCCGCTCCAACAACGAAGGGTACATCCGAACGGCGGTGGCGGCCTTTCTCTGCCAGTTGGACCCCATGGTGGATGAACTGGCGGATATCAAAACGGCGGTGAGCGAAGCGGCCACAAATGCGATCGTCCACGGGTATCCGGATCGGCTGGGAAAGATTTGGGTCAAGGTGCAGATCTATCCCGGGCGGCAGGTTTGCATTCGCATTAAGGACAAAGGGGTGGGCATCCCAGATGTGGAACAGGCGCTGGAACCGCTGTATACCACAGCTTCCAACCGGGAGCGGGCTGGGTTGGGGTTTTCGGTGATGGCTGATTTTATGGACAAGCTCACCGTCCGTTCCGCACCGGGAGCGGGCACCACCGTGGTGCTGAAAAAAACGCTTCGGTCATTGGAGTAATGTCGGTTCAAACAGAAAGGCGGCCCAGAGATGGCAGAGGATTACCCCCGTTTGGCAGAAGAAAATCTTGGGCTGGTGCACCTCTGCACCGGACGGCTTACCGGGCGGGGTGTGCCGTATGAAGAATTGATTGCCGCCGGGAATCTGGGGCTGATGAAGGCGGCCAAGGGCTTTGACCCATCCCTGGGGTATCGGTTTTCCACCTATGCGGTGCCGGTTATTTTGGGGGAGATGCGTGCGCTGCTGCGGCAGCAGGCCCCGGTGAAGGCGGGGCGGAAATTACGGCAGAATGCCGGGGCCTGTGCTGCCTTTCGGGAACGGTTTTTGGCGGAGCATGGCCGGGAGCCCACGGTATCCCAGCTCTGTCAGGCCACCGGCTTTCAAACGGAAGAGGTGGTTCAGACCCTGGAAGCATTTTCTCCGGCGCTTTCCCTCAATGCATCCCCGGAGGAAGGCGGCGTGGAGCCCAAAGAGGACAGCCGCCAGGGAGAAGTATTGGACAGGCTGGCGGTGCAGCAGATGCTTGGGCGGTTGGACGGAAATGACCGCAAGCTGATCTGGCTGCGGTATTATCAGAATTTGACCCAGGCACAAGCTGCCAGGCAGTTGAAGATCAGCCAGGCACAGGTCAGCCGCAAAGAAAAAGCGGTATTGGCAAAAATGCGCAAATGGCTGGAATAGCTTAAATTGATGAAAGCCCCGGGCTTTGTAAAAGTTTTGTCAGATGGCAAAAAAAGGAGAAAATCTTATTGTCATTTTCCCGAAAGCATGGTAAAATACTACTAAGAATTGCAGAAAACGGGAGGATGCTTTTATGAGAAAAACAAAAA
>CASDQY010000120.1 GCA_949282975.1 uncultured Oscillospiraceae bacterium
AGATTTCTCTTAGGCTGCGGCGGGTGTGCCCGTTACAGCACTGCGCTGTGTCAGCAGCTACAGAGGCCGGAGTATTCCGGTAAATCAGGGTGGTACCACGAAGAAGTTCATTCTCTCGTCCCTGAACCACAAGGTTCAGGACGGGAGTTTTTCTTTTTGGTGCCCCAAACAAAAAGGAGTTTTGATGATGAAACCCGAAAACAACTACTACATTACCACTGCCATTGCCTACACCTCCCGCAAGCCCCACATCGGCAACAGCTATGAAATCGTGCTTACCGACGCCATCGCCCGGTACCAGCGGCTCAACGGCAAGAACGTTTTCTTCCAGACCGGCACCGACGAACACGGCCAAAAAATCGAGGAACTGGCCGAAGCGGCGGGCATCTCCCCCAAAGCCTATGTGGACGGCGTAGCCGGAGAAATCAAGTCGCTGTGGGATTTGATGAACTGCTCTTACGACAAATTCATCCGCACCACCGACCCGGAGCACGAAGCGGTGGTGAAGAAAATTTTCCGCAAGCTTTACGACCAGGGAGACATCTACAAAAGCGAATACGAAGGCTGGTACTGCACCCCCTGCGAAAGCTTCTGGACCGAGACCCAGCTCAAAGACGGCTGCTGCCCCGACTGCGGACGGCCGGTGAAGAAAACCAAGGAAGAAGCCTATTTCTTTAAAATGAGCAAGTACCAGGACCGGCTGATGCAGTATATTGAGGACCACCCCGATTTCATCCAGCCGGAAAGCCGGAAGCGGGAGATGGTGAACAACTTCCTCAAGCCCGGGTTGCAGGATCTGTGCGTTTCCCGCACCTCCTTTACCTGGGGCATCCCGGTGGATTTCGATCCTAAGCATGTGATCTATGTTTGGATCGACGCTTTGACCAACTATATCACCGGCATCGGCTACGATCCCGACGGCAGCAGCCCTGAATTCGAACAGTTCTGGCCGGCGGATGTGCACATCATCGGCAAAGACATCCTCCGGTTCCACACCATCTACTGGCCCATTATGCTGATGGCCCTGGATCTGCCCCTGCCCAAACAGGTATTCGGCCACCCCTGGCTGCTGTTCAGCCAGGAAAAGATGAGCAAGAGCCGGGGCAATGTGATTTACGCCGACGACCTTTGCCGCCACTTTGGGGTGGACGGAGTGCGGTACTACCTGCTCAAGGAAATGCCCTTCGGCAGCGACGGTTCCATCACCTATGAAACGGTGATTGCCCGCTATAACTCCGATCTGGCCAACACCCTGGGCAACCTGGTCAACCGCACCGTGGCCATGACCAACAAGTATTTCGGGGGGAAGGTGTCCCGGCCGGAGGGCGGCGATGAACTGGACGCCCAGCTCACCGGATTGGCGGAAAGCACCTTGGGAGATTACCGCAATCTGATGGAGGGATTCCGGGTGGCGGATGGACTGGAAGCCATTCTGAACCTGGCCCGCCGTGCCAACAAGTATATTGACGAAACCGCCCCCTGGGCGCTGGCCAAGGACGAGGCCAACAAGGAAAAGCTGGAAGGAGTGCTGTACCGGCTGCTGGAGGTTATCCGGTATCTGGGCGTACTGCTCCAGCCTTTCCTGCCCGACACGGCGGACAAGATCTTCGCCCAGATCGGCAGCCAGACCAAGAGCCTGGACAGCCTGAAGGCGTTTGGAGCGGAGGAAAGCTATGCTGTCGGCAAAGCCGTTCCCCTGTTTGCCCGGATCGACGAAGCCAAGAAGTTGGCCGAACTGGAAGAGGAAGCCAAGGCCAACGTTCCCGAGGAAGAAAAGGAAGAGGTTCCCGGCATTGCCCAGATCGGCATTGAGGATTTTGCCAAAGTGGAACTGCGGGCGGCCAAGATCACGGCCTGCGAACCCATTCCCAAGGCCAAGAAGCTGTTAAAGCTCACCCTGGACGACGGCACCGGCACCCCCCGGACGGTGGCCAGCGGCATTGCTCCCTGGTACAAGCCGGAGGAACTGATGGGCAAAACCATCGTGGTGGTAGCCAACCTGAAACCCGCCAAACTCTGCGGGGTGGAGAGCAACGGCATGATTTTGGCGGCAGACTGCCCGAATGATCAGGTGAAGGTATTGTTCCTGGACGATTCCATTCCGGCGGGGAGCAAGATTCGGTAAGTAAGGTTTGCGGGGGTCACCCCCTGCGCCCCGGAGCAGTTTGTTGTGAAAAGCGAAACACGCCTTGGGCATGTTTCACACTAAAAACTTTTATGCTAGGAGGTTGCGCCATGCCCATCCATAATATCTTTGACTCCCATGCCCACTACAACGACGGCCGGTTTGACTCCGACCGGGAAGAGCTGTTTGCTTCCCTGCCCCAAAAGGGGGTGCGGCGCATCCTCCACATGGGCTGCGATTACGCCACCTCCCTGCTTAGCCTGGAGTACCAAAAAGCACACCCCCATCTGTTTTTTGCCGCTGTGGGACTGCACCCGGAGGACATCCCGGCGCAGGGCTGGGAAGAAGAGCTGGCACGCATTGCCGCTTTGGCCGAAAAGCCGGAAGTGGCTGCCATCGGAGAAATCGGCCTGGACTATTACTGGGATGCTTCCCGCAAAGAATTGCAGAAGCAGGTCTTTGCCGCCCAGTTGGAGCTGGCCAACCGTTTGGGCAAGCCGGTGAGCGTCCACTGCCGGGAAGCCACCGGGGACTGCATGGAAATTTTGGCCAAATACCAACCCAAAGGGGCGCTGCACTGTTTTTCCGGCTCCGCCGAAACCGCCAAAGAGGTGGTGAAGCTGGGGATGTACCTGGGCTTTACCGGGGTGCTGACTTTCCCCAATTCCAAAAAATCCCGGGCTGCGGTGGAAGTGATCCCCATGGATCGTCTGCTGCTGGAAACCGATGCCCCTTATATGGCCCCCGTTCCCTGCCGGGGCCGGCGGTGCGACAGCTCCATGATCGCCCACACCGCCGCCGCCATGGCCCAGATCAAAGGCGTATCCACCCAGGAAATGGTGGATCAATGCACCCAAAACACCTACGCCATGCTGGGGATTTCCCCGGAATAAAAAGGAGGACGTAACCCTTGATTTTAAAAACAGAGCGCCTTTTCCTCCGCCCCTGGGAGGAAAAGGACGCAGAGGACCTGTTTGAATATGCCAAAGACCCCCGTGTGGGGCCCATTGCCGGGTGGCCCGCCCACCAAACGGTACAGGACAGCCTGGACACCATTCGCACCGTCTTTACAGTACCCCATGTGTTTGCGGTGGTGCCCAAAGAGGTGGGAAAGCCGGTAGGCGCCATCAGTTTGCAGATGGGAGAAAACAGCAATTTCCCCCTGTCAGACACCGAAGGAGAGATTGGCTACTGGATCGGCGTGCCCTACTGGGGACAGGGATTGATCCCGGAAGCGGTGAAAGAGCTGCTGCGCTGGGGTTTTGCCGATCTGCACCTGGACAAGATCTGGTGCGGCTACTTTGAAGGCAATGAAAAATCCCGGCGGGTTCAGGAAAAATGCGGCTTTACCTATCACCACACCAACCGGGACATCCCCTGGCCATTGACCGGGGACACCCGCACCGAACATATTTCCTGCCTCACCCGGCAGGACTGGGAGGCGGCCCAGCACTAACCCGCCCATATCTGCAAAAAGGAGACGTTATGCATACCAAAGATTTATTTTCCCGCCCCTACCCCACCTTTTCTTTGGAGGTATTTCCACCCAAAACCAAAAGCTCGCTGGAAACCATCTACACCACCCTCAGCGGCTTAAAAGGGCTGCCGGTGGACTTTATCTCGGTGACCTACGGCGCCGGGGGCAGCGACACCCAGAAAAACAAAACCTGTGAAATTGCCAGCCTCATCAAGCGGGAATACGGCATTGAGCCGGTGGCCCACCTTACCTGCGTTTCCTCCACCCGGGAGGAGCTGAAAAGCACCCTGACCCAGCTCAAGGAAAACGGGATTGAAAACATCCTGGCCCTAAGGGGGGACATTCCCGAAGGAGTGGAGCCCAAGCACGATTTCTACCACGCCAACGAACTGGCCAGCTTTATCAAGGCCCATTACCCGGAATGCAACCTGCTGGGGGCCTGTTATCCCGAAGTCCATTCTGAAGCCAAAGACATGGACCAGGACATTCAAAACCTCAAGCACAAGGTGGACGCCGGGGTGAGCCATCTGATCACCCAGTTATTCTTTGACAACAGCCATTTCTACTACTTCATGGAAAAGCTCCGGGCCGCCGGGGTAGATACTCCCGTAGAGGCAGGGATCATGCCCCTGACCACCGTCAGCCAGGTACAGCGAATGGTCAGTATGTGCGGCGCCAGCGTGCCCAACCAGTTGAGCACATTGGTCAACCGCTATGCCGATTCCCCGGAAGACCTGGCCAAAGCGGGCACCGACTATGCCTTAAACCAGATCTACGATCTGATCCGCCACGGGGTGGACGGCATTCACCTCTATACCATGAACAATGTTGCATTGGCCCAAACCGTCACCAAAGCG
>CASDQY010000121.1 GCA_949282975.1 uncultured Oscillospiraceae bacterium
GGAGACATTGAGGTTTTTCAGGTTATGCTCCCCTGCCCCGATGATCTTTAACGCTCCCTTGTTTGGTTTCCGGCGGACTTCCGGCACCGGAATTTTCTTTTTCCCGGAAAGGTACTGGCCGGTGATGGAAGTTGGACAGGCAATAATGTCCTCCACACTTCCCTGGGCCACAATTTCGCCGCCGTGGGAACCGGCCCCCGGCCCCACGTCCACAATATGGTCCGCCGCCCGCATGGTGTCTTCGTCGTGCTCCACCACAATCAGGGTGTTGCCCATATCCCGAAGGCGTTTGAGGGTATCCAGCAGCTTATCGTTATCCCGCTGATGCAGGCCGATGCTGGGCTCGTCCAGAATATACAGCACCCCGGTGAGAGAAGAACCGATTTGAGTGGCCAGGCGGATGCGCTGGCTTTCCCCGCCGGAAAGGGTTCCGGCGCTGCGGGAAAGGGTCAGATATTCCAATCCCACATTCTTCAGAAAGCTCAGGCGGCTGTTAATCTCTTTGAGCACCTGATGGGCGATGATCTTCTGCTGTTCATCCAGTTCCAGATGGTTTAAGAACTCCAACGCCTGGGTTACGCTGAGATCACAGAGCTCCATGATGTTTTTTCCGCCCACGGTGATGGCCAGAATCTCCGGGCGAAGACGGCGGCCATGGCAGTCCGGGCATTTCACCGAACTCATGCACAGGGTGATTTCTTCCCGAATCCAGTTGGACTGGGTTTCCCGGAACCGCCGCTCCAGATTTGGGATGACCCCTTCAAACACCTGGCGGTAGGTGCCGGAGCCGAAATCGTTGTTTTTGGTAAAGGTAACGGCTTCTTCGCCGGAACCGTAAAGGATCACGTTTCGCACTTTTTCCGGCAGGTCTTCAAAGGGAGTGTCCAAAGAAAAATCGTAGTGCCGGGCCAAGCCTTCGTAATACATCTGGGCCATGCCAAAACCAAAATACCAGCCGCTGGCCTTCACCGCATTTTCCCGGATGGAGAGAGAGGGATCCGGCACCACAAGCTCCGGGTCCACCTTCATAAAGGTCCCCAGACCGGTACAGGTGGGGCAGGCGCCCGCCGGGTTGTTGAAGGAAAACAAATTGGGTTCCGGCTTGGGCATGGAAATGTTGTGCTCAGGGCAGGCATAGTTCAGACTGTAAAGCCGTTCCCCTTCCCCTATGATTTCCACCAGTACCACCCCGCCGGTCAGGTTGGTGGCGGTTTCCAGACTGTCGTACAGCCGGGATTGAATCTCCGGCTTGATGACGATTCGGTCCACAATAATTTCAATGTTGTGTTTTTTGTTCTTTTCCGGCAGGAAATTTTCCCCTAAATCGTAGATGGAGCCGTCAATCCGCACCCGGACATAACCGCTGCGCCGGGCGGAATCCAGCACCTTTTCATGGGTGCCTTTTCTGCCACGAACCACCGGTGCCATAATTTGCAGCTTTGTTTTTTCCGGCAGCGCCATCAGCTGATCCACAATCTGGTCAATGGTCTGGCGGGCAATTTCACGGCCGCAAATGGGACAATGGGGGATCCCCACCCGGGCATACAGCAGGCGGAGATAGTCATAGATTTCCGTAACCGTTCCCACGGTAGACCGGGGATTTTTGGATGTGGTTTTCTGGTCGATGGAAATGGCCGGGCTGAGCCCTTCGATGGATTCCACATTGGGCTTTTCCATCTGCCCCAAAAACTGCCGGGCATAAGACGAAACGCTTTCCATGTACCGGCGCTGGCCGTCGGCGTAGATGGTATCGAAGGCCAGGCTGGATTTTCCGGAGCCGGACAGTCCTGTAAAGACAATAAACTTGTCACGTGGAATGGTCAAATCCACATTCTTTAAATTATGTTCTTTGGCGCCTTTGATAATAATTGAATCCATACCCATGGGGGCGGTTCCTCCCTCTATTTAACTGGGACGTTTGCCGGTGATTTCAGCAATTTTGTCCCGAATCTGCGCCGCATACTCAAATTCCAGCATACGGGCGGCGTTTTTCATCTCTTCGGTGAGCCGCTTCACCTCCGCCTTCACTTCTTCCGGCGTCATCTTTTTCTTAGAACGCTTGCCGGAAGCAGAAGTCTCTTTCTTGGAAATTTCGATCACGTCCCGGACTTCCTTCTGGATGGTCTTGGGGACGATGCCGTGTTCTTCATTATATTTCATCTGGATCTCCCGGCGACGCTGGGTTTCCCGGATAGCGCTTTCCATGGAGGGGGTCACACTGTCTGCATAAAGAATGACTTCCCCTTCCGCATTTCGGGCGGCCCGGCCGATGGTTTGGATCAAGCTGGTCTCGCTGCGCAGAAATCCTTCTTTGTCGGCGTCTAAAATGCAAACCAGGCTAACCTCGGGAATATCCAAACCTTCCCGCAGCAGGTTGATGCCCACCAGCACATCGAATTCCCCCAGCCGCAGATCCCGAATCAGTTCCATCCGTTCCATGGTATCCACATCGTGGTGAAGATATCGCACCCGAATATTCATCTGTTCCAGATAGGACGTCAGGTCCTCCGCCATTTTTTTGGTGAGGGTGGTGATCAGCACCCGCTGGTTCTTTTTAGTGCGCTGATTGATCTGGAGCACAATGTCGTCAATCTGCCCCTCCACCGGCTTGACAATCACCTGAGGGTCCAGCAGGCCGGTGGGCCGAATCACCTGCTCCACCACCTGGGCGGAGTGTTCACGTTCAAATTCTCCGGGCGTAGCGGAAACGTAGAGAACCTTATCCAGTTTTTCATAGAATTCATCGAAGTTTAAAGGCCGGTTGTCCAAGGCGCTGGGCAGCCGGAAGCCGTACTCCACCAAAGTGGTTTTTCGAGCACGATCCCCGTGGTACATCCCACGAACCTGGGGAATGGTGACATGGCTTTCATCCACAATCAGCAGAAAATCATCGGGGAAATGGTCGAAAAGGGTGTACGGCTTGCTGCCCAACGGCCGTCCGGCCAGAACGCCGGAATAGTTTTCAATCCCCTTGCAAAAACCGATTTCTTCCAACAATTCCAGATCGTATCTTGTGCGCTGTTCCAACCGCTGGGCTTCCAGCAGCTTTCCCTGGGACTGAAACCAGGCCACCCGCTCCTTCAGTTCCTCCTCCAACCGCTGAATTCCCACCATCAGCCGGTCCCGTGGGACAATGTAATGACTGGCCGGATAGATGGCCACATGGGAAAGGTCGCTGAGCAGTTCTCCGGTGAGGGTATTGATTTCACTGATGCGGTCGATTTCATCTCCGAAAAATTCCACCCGGATGGCCTTATCCCCGCTGTAAGCGGGAAAGATTTCCACAACATCCCCCCGCACCCGGAATTTATTCCGGATAAAATTCACATCGTTGCGTTCGTATTGAATCTCTACCAACTTGCGCAGCAGCTCGTCACGATCTTTTTCCATACCGGTGCGCAGGCTGATGACCATGTTGCGGTAATCAATGGGATTTCCCAGGGAATAGATGCAGGACACGCTGGCCACGATGATCACGTCATTTCGCTCCGCCAAAGCAGAGGTGGCAGAGTGGCGGAGTTTATCAATTTCATCGTTGATGGCGCTGTCCTTTTCAATATAGGTGTCGGTGCCGGGAATGTAGGCTTCCGGCTGATAGTAATCGAAATAGGAAACGTAGTATTCCACCGCATTATGGGGAAAATATTCTTTCATTTCGCTGCAGAGCTGGGCGGCCAGGGTTTTATTGTGGGCCAAAATTAACGTGGGCCGGTTCAGCTTTTGAATCACATTGGCCATGGTAAAGGTTTTGCCGGAGCCGGTCACCCCCAGCAAAGCCTGCTGTTTCTCCCCTTTTCGATAACCGTCCACCAGGGCGGATATTGCCTGGGGCTGATCCCCGGTGGGGGCATATTGAGAAACCAATTCAAAGTGATCCATGGTGTGTCTTCCTCTCCTGACGGTAAAGCCTTAAAAGCCGGGAGGCTTCTGCCTGCAACCTTCTATTCAACAGTATTATACCAAAATCAAAGGGAAATGTACAGGGAAAAAACGAATATATGTTCGTGCTGTTCTTCTGTGAGTTTTGTGCAGAACGCAAAGATTTTTTCCGGACAAAACCAATCTGCGTCAGGCATAAAAAGCCTGACGCAGCAAATCGCTTTCTGCCGGTCATACCGATGGAAGAAACCGAACGGTCACATTCCCCCCGCCCAGTGCCTGAGCCAGTCCGGCAGGGTCTTCCACCCTGCCCAAAGGCGTGTAGCGATAGGAGGTGGGAAAACTGTCGTAAAACAGCACCAGGCAATCGGCGCCAAACAGCATCAGATCCCCGGTTTGAATTCCCGCCGGCTGCTGGGGGTTTGTGGGAAATTGCTGGGAGAGATAACTGTATTTTTCATTGCCGTTGAGTTCATTCATGGATAAGGTAAGGGGAAGCATCTGCCACAGCGTCCGGGCGGCTTCGTTTTGGTACAGTTCTGCCGAAAAAACAGTGTCCCCCACAATGATTTCCAGATACATTTCTTCTTCCTCCTGACCGTCCTGAATTTGGGCCGTCGATGATGCAGTGTCGTCATCAAAATCAGGCTGCTGTATTGGTTCCATGTCCTCCAAAACAGAAGCTGTCCGAGAAGGAACCGGCCACGGAGTCTGTTCCAAAGCGGTGCAGCCGGTGCAGGCAAAAACCAGCAGCCCGGCCAGCAGTGCGGCCATCCAACGTTTCATATATCTTCACCTGCCCTATCCTGTCTATGGCTTTAGTATACTCCGGGTGACCCACAGGGGCAAATACTTTTTTTCTATCTTCAAGATAGCCGGTTTCTATGGGATCAAATGCGGAATTGATTGACAAAACCGCCTTTCCTTTTTACAATAGAGGCAAAGGAGGGGAAGGGAATGGCTCTTTTGTGGGAACATCGGGTCTGGCAGAAAATCGGAAAGCATCCTGCGGTTTGGCTGATCGTCGCCATCACCCTGTTGGGGATTGGCTGCCGCATCAGCATGCTGGACCATTCTTCTGCTGACGCAGATTTATTTTTGCTTCCCTGGTTTGAAGAAATTCGGCAAAACGGGGGCATTGCAGCGTTAAAGGAACAGGTTGGGGATTACAACATTCCCTATCAAATCATCATCAGCCTGTTGACCTATCTTCCGGGCGAACCCCTTCATCTTTTCAAATTCGTTTCCTATCTTTTTGATTTCGGGTTGGCTTTGTCCTGCGGCAGCTTTGCCTTGGCGCTATACGGAAGAAGATCTCCCCTGTTATTTGCCGGGGTGTATGGCGCCGTGCTCCTGTTCCCTACGGTGATTCTCAATTCCGCTGTTTTTGCCCAATGCGATTCCATTTACGCCTGCTTTTCCGTATTGGGGCTGTGGATGCTTTACCGTCGGCAGTGGGTCTGCGCCTATCTGTTTTTTGGATTGGCATTTTCCTTTAAGCTGCAGATGGTTTTGCTGGTTCCCTTTTTGCTGTACCACTACTTCTCCACCCGAAAATACACCATTCTCTGTTTTCTGCTCATTCCGGGGGTACTGTACTTCCTTTCCCTGCCCGCCCTGCTGCTGGGCCGTTCCTGGCTGGACCCCATCACCATCTACTTTTCCCAAACCGACACCTATCAACGGATGTGGATGAACTTTCCCAGCTTCTGGTCTTTGGTGGGAGACAATTACGATCTGAAGCTCACCGCCATTCTGCTTACTTTCGGTGTTTTACTGCTGGGATTCTGCATCCTGCTGAAAAAGCGCATTTGTCTGCTGCGACCGGCCCTGTTTATCAAAACAGCGGCGTGGGTGGTGTGGAGCTGTTTGCTGTTTTTACCCGCCATGCACGAACGTTACGGCTATCTTTTGGACCTGCTGTTGTTTGTGGCGGCAGTTCTGGATCGAAGTTGCTGGGTTTTTCCGGCCATCACCTATACAATCAGCACCATAACCTATGGCTTTTTCCTCTTTGGAAACGGGGGGCTTTCCCTTCAATTTCTTACCTTGCTTTATTTAGGGGCGTACTTCTGGTACTCCTACCGGCTGGTTTTCGGCAGCTCCAAAACGCCTCTGCCGGGGCAAAAAGCGGCATTTCCTACTCAGAAGATACAAGAAAAACGGACAAAATAAAGATCGAGGGAGAACCCAACGGTTCTCCCTCGCAATTTTTATTCCTGCTCATCCAAGGCGGTTTCGCTGGAATCGTTGTACATGGCTTCGTAGACATCCAGCAATTGCTGATATGTGGCTTCCCGGGATTGGAATACCTCCACCATGCCGTTAATCTTAGCTTCCACTACCTGGGTATCCAGTTCCACGCTGTCCTCACCATTGTATTGGTTTGTGTCCCGCATGGTTTGGATCAGTTCGGTAGTGTCCCGGATGTTTTGCAGTTCGGATTGCAGTTTGACGATTTGATTGAAAATTTCCCGTGCCGTGGGTGCAGAAGAAGTTTGTTCCATTTGTTTGTCCTCCAAATTCTTTTCCGGCGGACGCAGCAGGCAGATTCGATTGGCGCCTACAGACTGCGCCCTGCCGCTTTTGATCAGACCTTTTGCCCGTTTTGGGTAGGTCGTTCCACATTCATGGCCAAACTCGTCCACAACAATTACGTTTTTTTCCATGGGTGCCTTCCCCTTTGCTGTGATGAATTTTTACGGATGCTGTTTTTTATGATGGGTGCCTTCCCCGTTCCGCAATTTCAGTATAACAGAAAAGAGGGGTGTTGTCCAGAGTTTACGCAACAAAGAAATAAAATGAAAAAAGATCCAGTCAATACCGTTTTTCTCTAAGCCGCATGAAAAGATATGTTCCACATTTCAGCGAGAAGAGACAAAAAAATAAATCGGAGCAAAGCGAACTTTGCTCCGACGTGGCGGAGAAGGAGGGATTCGAACCCTCGA
>CASDQY010000122.1 GCA_949282975.1 uncultured Oscillospiraceae bacterium
GCCTCTACATCAATGGGATCGTCCACAAACAGCAGCTCTTCCCGCTCCCAGCGATAGAAGTTGTGCCGCTCTACCTCCAACTGCTGGCCGATTTCATCCTCCGCCCAGGCTTCAAACAATGTGCCCCACTGGGCGAAATCCTCATAAATGCGGATATGCACTCGGGTTTGGGAATGCTCCGAACCGGTAAACATCCGGTAACGCTTCGGCAGGGGATGGCCCAGCCGGGCCTCTTCCTGGTCTGTTTTCCGTTCCAGTTCCAGCTCCTGCATCCACTTTTCAAAGGGGATTTCCTGCGTCTGACGGTATACGATTCTCATGGCGGCACCTCCTCAGCCTTTGTAATTTGCCTGTTCCTTAGGCATTTTGTAATTGGGGTTTACCACATACCGAATGGTGCGGCCCTGTTCCGCCGCCATTTGCAGCCAGGGAATCACAGGATCCCCGGGATCGTCGGCATAAAGGATTTCACGCCGTTCCCAGTTGCAGCATGTTTCCCAGGCAGCGTCGATCTTTTGGCAGATGGGATCATCAAACCACATTTGCATCAATTGGGTAAATTGGGCGATGGATTCAAACTCCCGCTCGTGAATGCGGGTCAGGCTGTTGCAATCCCCGGTAAAGGGCCGATAACGAGTGGGCAGGGGGAACCCCAATCGCAGGGCCGCCAGATCACTCAGATGCTCCAGTTCCTTCTGCCGCTGCCGGTTTTCCACCGGAACTTCCTGAATCGTGCGGAATAAAACACGGATTTTCATAAACGTCTCCTTTTCAATGTTCTGAGTAGTTTCAAACCTCCGGCTTTCGCCGGAGGTTTGAACAAGAGAGGAAAATTATGTTGCATATCAGGCTGCTGCCTTTTTGCGAGTAAGCTTGGATTTGAGTTTCAGGATCAAATCCGAGCGGGAAGATGCCACCATGAACAGCACCACAACAACACCGATAATAACCTTGTTGAAGGTGGTGGGAACGCCGATGGCCATCATAGCCATCTTCAGAATCTGGGTGATAATGGCGCCAACGTATACGCCGAAGATCACGCTGCCTTTTCCGGCAATAGCCATGCCGATGAGCACGCACATCATAGCGTCGAACACGGTGGAGGCGCTTCCCATGGTGCCGGACACCGCCGAGATAACCCCGGAGGTGCTCAGGCTGAGAATGACATACAATCCGGCAAATACACCAGAGACGATCAGGGCCATCGCCTTGGTTTTTTCCGCATTGATGCCGTTGGTTTGCGCTACCGTGGCATTGCTGCCCACCGCCCGCACATTGTAGCCCAGCCGCCGCTTGTAGTATATCCAAGAGCCAAAAGCGAAGCAGAGCACAAACATAATCAGGTTATAG
Organism: uncultured Oscillospiraceae bacterium; assembly: GCA_949282975.1. Taxonomy (GTDB): domain Bacteria; phylum Bacillota; class Clostridia; order Oscillospirales; family Ruminococcaceae; genus Egerieicola. The sequence continues at coordinate 1,351 of CASDQY010000122.1, forward strand.
GGGAAGGTTCCTAAAATCAGGTAATCCGACGTCAGATTCAGCCCGCTGCCATCGTAAATGATCCGGGTGAAGCTTTCAAAAATCAGCATCAGACCAATAGAGGCAATCAGGGTTGGAATCCGCAGCAGCCGGTAAGTATACCCGACGATCAGGCCCAGCACGATGGAGATTGCCATCGCCAGCACAATAAAGCCAACCAGGCCCAGAGAAAATTGCATGGCCAGGTTGCCGGCCAGAATGGCCGCCAGCACATACCGTGCGCCGATGGAAAAGTCCCAGTTGCCTACCTTCATGCTGAGCAGCACGCCCCAGCCGAGAATGGCAGGTGCAAAGCTTTGTTGCAGCAGGGAGGCCACCGCTCCCCAGGAACGGGTCTCCGGGGAAATCAACAGCAGCAGAAGGATCAGCAGCACCGGTATTGCCACTGCAATGGAATAGGTTTTAATAAAATTCAGTACATTTTTCATTCCATTTACCTCAAATTACGGTGTGACTGCTTGCTGTCAGGTCAGGCCCACGGCTTCCCTCACAAAGTCAATGGACCAGTCGTCCAACACTGCCTGATAATCCTCCACGGTAACATCCGGGCCCACCAGGCTTTGAATCAATTCATCGCTGTACAGTTGAACATCGGGGTTATCCACATACTGGGAGAAGATTTCCATATCTTCCGCACTGGTGATCAGCAGGGGAGACAAGGTCATTTCAAACACGCCGTCCTGAATGACATTGCCCTGTACCCGGTTGACCAGAGCCAAAAACGCTACCAGGCATTCCGTGGTGTAGCCGCCGCAGGAAACAGACAGCCAGCCCTGTTCAAAGGCTTCCTGGTTGCCTTCAAAGGTATCGAACGCAGCCACTTTGATGGAGCCGGGTTCTCTGCCGGAGCTGTTGAGAGCGGACATAATCGCATCGCCAACGCCGTTGGTGCCGCTGACGGCCAAAATCGCTTCCATTTCAGGATAAAGGGTCAGGAAGTTGTTCACGCCGTCCACAACGGTGGTAGCGTCGCCGCTGGAGGGGTTCTGGAAGGTGCCCAGGATCTCAATGTTGTTTTCCGCACAGCCGTCAATAAAGCCGTTGTTCCGGTCAACCATCATGGCGTCGGTGGGGTCGCCGGAGATCATGCAGACCTTGGTGATTCCCTGTTCAGCCAGCTGATTTACCATGTCTTTACACACGTCGTAGCTGTTGTCGTAAATACGGGTGACGAAATAGGGGTTGGCTTCCACAGCCGCCAGCACTTCGTCGTCGATGATGTCACGGTTACTGGTTGCCCAGTACACACCGGCCTGCTGGCAGGCATTGCCCAGCTGCAGGTTGGCAGCGGTGTCCATGGGGATGAAGTAGATGCCGTCACAGCCGGCGTTGATCAGGTTTTCACAGTCGGTCAGCTGGGTTGCCGTATCCAAGCCGCCCAAAGCCCAGACCAATTCTACATTCAATACTTCTGCTGCATGGTTGGCCCAGGAATAAAAGGTGCCGCCCATGGCGTCGGTATTGCCGTACCAGAGCATACCGATTTTCTTCTTTTCACCGGTTGTTTGGGTTCCGCTGCCGGTATCGCTGCAAGCGGTTACCATTAACAGCATCATAGCGGCCATCAGCACCGCCATTACCTTTTTCAGAGTAGACTTCACTTTTCTCGACATTTTAATAAACCTCCTTTAATTCTATTTTTGTCATGCAATCACGGAATACTGCGAACGGTCGATGGAAATGGTTACCGTCAACAGGAAGAAGATTGCCTTTACAATGTCCACGTAATCGGCGTCCAAACCCCAGAGCAGCAGGCCGTTGTCCAGGATAAAGTAGAACATGACACCGATAATGGCCGAACGGATCCGGGTGGCGGAACCGCCCTGCATGGAGATGCCGCCCAGGCTGAGCGCCAAAAGAACGTCCGTCTCCAGGTTCAAGCCGGTATTGCCGTTGACGGCTGCGCTGCGCACGATGGTCAGACAGGCCGCAATGCCCAGCGTCACGCCGCAGATCACAAAGGCCAGGGTTTTATACTTGTTGACATTAACGCCGCTGAGTTGGGTAGCGGTGGGGTTCGTACCGATGAGTTTTTGGTATTTTCCCACTTTGGTGTAGTTAAACAGGAAATAACAGGCGCCGAATACAACAATCAGCACCACCAGGAAAAACCAAAGCTGGTTAAACTGGGCCGCATCCACCATCAGCATGGTTTGGGAAGCGGATACGGTCTGCGCCAAGCCACGGCCGGCAAACATAATGCAAAGGCCCGCCATAAAGGCCGGTACCCGGCCGCCGATATGAATGAAAGCGGAGATCAAACCGCACATTACGCCAAACACAATGCACATGATGAAGAAGGGGATCAGCTCTCCTCCTGTGACCAGATAGGACAGCACTGCGCTCAAGGCACAGGCGCCGCCCAGAGAGAAATCCAGGTTATTGTGCGCCATGACGAATACGGTACCGGTGGCAGCCACCAGAGTAATCGCCGCCTGCATAATCAGGCTTTGAATGTTGTTCCATCTGAGAAAAAGGCCGTTTGTGGTGAAGGAAAACACCAAAATCACAATAATCAAGCCAGCCAAAGGGATGATTTTGCGCAGGGTGTCCATGGATAAAATTTTTCGAATGCGTGAATTCATGGAAAAAAAGCCTCCTTTCTCAGATAATCGCTGCGATGATGTCCGCCTCGCTCAAATCGGCGGAACGGGTGAATTCATGATTCTGATGGCCGTCTTTCATGGTGATGATCCGGTCGGCCATGCCGATCAGTTCCATCATTTCTTCCGACACCATCAAAATCCCAATGCCTTCTTGCTTGAGGTCGTTCATCAGCTTATAGATTTTCGCTTTCACGCCTACGTCAATGCCTCGGGTGGGGCAGTCCATGATAAACACCTTGGAATCGTTGGCCAACCACTTGGCGATAACTACTTTCTGCTTGTTGCCGCCGCTGAGGTCTTTGACCATCTGCTCCACATTCTGCATCTTTACTTCCATACGGCCGGCTTCCTGCTGAGACATCTTCTTTTCAGAACGGGGGCTGATAAAGATGCCCTTTTTCAGCTTGTCCAGGCAGGACGCTACAATGTTTTCCTTAATGCTGGTGGCCTGGAACAGGGATTCCTTATCCCGGTCCTTGGGGATGTACGCCACTTTGTTGCGCACCGAGATGGAAGTGTTCTTCAGTTTGGTTTTCCCTTTGATGCCTTCGTTCAAGGTCACGCTGCCGGAGCTGGGTTTGATGGCCCCGAATACGGTTTTCAGAAGCTCATGCATTCCGCATTCGCTCAAACCGCCGATGCCCAAAATTTCGCCCTTGTGCAGATCAAAGCTGATGTGTTGGAAGATTCCGTCTACCGACAGATCTTCTACCGCCAGCACCACTTCATCCTGGTAAGAACAAACGGTATCCGCACGATAATAGATGCCGCCCAGTTCCCGGCCGATCATTTTCTGCCGCATGGTATGGGGGTTAATGTCCTCGCCGGACAGGGTGTCGATATAGGCGCCGTCCCGCATGATCAACACCCGATCACACAATCGCTGGACTTCGTCTAAATCGTGGGAGATGATAATAATGGCCGTGCCCTTGGCTTTCTGTTCGTCGATGATCTCATAGATCCGGTCACGTCCCTTTTGGGACAGGGCGGTGGTGGTTTCATCGATGATCAGGATTCTGGGCTGCTGGCTCAAAGAGCGGGCCGTTTCGATCATCTTCCGGTCCTCGAAGGAATAGGCTTCGATGGGTTTTTTGGGGTCTACATAGTTCAAACCGTTCTCATCCAGAATTTTTCGGGCAAACTGATTCAGCTTGCGCATACTCACATTGCCCACTTTGGAGAACTGGTCCTCTTCGCCCAAAAACATATTTTCCGCCACGGTCATGCCGTCGATGGTGCCCTGTTCCTGGGTAAGATACTGGATCCCGGCTTTCCGGGCATCCAGCACCGATTTGGGATGGTATTCCTTTCCCAAATAGGTCATCGTTCCTTTAGTGGGCGGATACACGCCGGCGATCATGCTGGACATGGTGGATTTTCCGGAACCGTTTTCCCCCACCAGCCCGAGCACGCTGCCCGCCCGCACCTCAAGGGTGACATCCGTCACTGCTTTGGTTGCGCCGAACTCTTTGAACATGTGCTCCGCTTTTAGAACAATTTCTTCCAATTTCATACCTCCTCGCTGTTTTTATTTTTGCTCCGTCGCTGTTTTTGGCAGCGTCGGGATCAGCCAAGATCTTCGCCGTTGGAGGCGATCACCTTCTGATACCAGTAGAAGGAATCTTTCCGGCTTCTTTTCAGGGTGCCGGTCCCGTCGTCTTTTTTGTCTACATAAACCATGCCGTAACGCTTGCGCATTTCACCGGTGGTTAAGCTCACCAAATCAATACAGCCCCAGCAGGTGTATCCCATCAGGTCCACACCGTCCTCTACGGCCAAAGCCATCTGCTGGATATGCTTGCGCATATAGTCGATCCGGTAACTGTCGTGAATGGAGCCATCTGCTTCCACCTGGTCGATGGCGCCCAAACCGTTTTCCACCACCATCAGGGGAATTCCATAACGGTCATATGCTTCGTTCAAGGCGTAGCGCAGCCCCACAGGGTCGATCTGCCAGCCCCAATCGCTGGTTTCCAAATAGGGGTTTTTCAGCCCGCCGGTCAGGTTGCCGCTGACCTTATCCTTTTCCCCCTGCTGTCCTACACAGATGGACATATAGTAGGAAAAACTCATAAAGTCCACTGTTCCCTGTTGCAGGGTCTCCAGATCCCCGGGGTAAATCTCCAGTTGAATGCCCTTATCCCGCCACATTTTTTCGGCGTAGTAGGGATATTTCCCCCGGACCTGGACATCACTGCAATACCAGTTGCTCTGCTGCATATGCTGCTGAGACATGAGGATGTCCTTGGGGTCGCAGGTCAGGGGATAGGTGACGATAAAGGTAAGCATATTGCCGATGGAATATTCCGGATACTGGGTATGGGCCAGAATGACCGCCTTGGCAGAAGCCACAAACTGATGGTGCAGTGCCTGATACCGCTCCTGCTCGGTGTGGCGGATCTGATCAATGGGGCCTTCATATCCGGCCAGCATACTGGTGGAAATCACATCCCCCATAGGCATCTGGCCTGCATTGATCTCATTAAACGTGAGCCAATACTTAACTTTGCCACGGTACCGCTGAAAAATCACCTGTACAAAGCGCATAAAGTGATCAATGGTTTCCCGGGAAAGCCAGCCGTTTTTCTGGCAGGCCAGAGCATAGGGCATTTCATAATGGGAAATGGTCACCAACGGTTCAATGCCGTGAGCCTTGCATTCGTCAAATACTTTGTCGTAAAATTCCAGGCCCTTTTCGTTGGGGGTTTCTTCCATACCGGTGGGAAAGATCCGGGACCAGGCGATGGACAGGCGGAAGCATTTAAAGCCCATTTCCGCTAATAAGGCAATATCTTCATTATAGTGGTGATAAAAATCACTGGCCTCGTGGCTTGGGTATAAATACTCCGGCCGAATCCCCTGGGTAATGTGTTTGGACCGATCCCGGGTTCCGTTTGTGCAGTAGTCCGGCACCGAAGGACCCTTTCCATCTGCATCCCAGGCGCCTTCAAATTGGTTGGCCGCTACGGCTCCGCCCCACAAAAAATCTTTTTGAAACATAGTCGGTGACCCTCCGTTTTATCGAAATGAAAGGGGAATGGTTGCTGTTTACTGTGCGCCGGTATTGGTGATGGGATGGATGCAGTAATCCGGTACAAAATCCTTCAGCTCCCAGATATAAAGCTGGTTGCCTTCGGAATCCTCAATTACCGCATAATCGTCGCCGCCAACGGTAAACCGCTCACGCAGCACCTTGCCGCCAAACTCCACCACTTTTTTCAGGGTTTCGTCAATGTCCTTGACTTCAATGATAAAGCTGGGGGAGGGGGCGCCGGGCTCGTTCTTTTTCAAGAAGCCGTATCCAAAGGAGCAGACACGGGGTTCCCAATCGGGTGTGCCGGGGCCGGTAGCGCAGTACATGGTGGGATTTTCCGGATCGGAACCTTCGCAATCAATGATGTCCCACTCAAAAATATCCTCATAGAAGGAGCGCATTTCTGCGGCCTGACCTTCGTTATAGCCCATCACCCACCGGCGGACCCGGCCGTCACCCTTTTGGGGGGCAAAGTCCTTGGCGGGGTGGAAGGAGATGTCATAGGGGTCCCGATTGGGGTCTACTTCCGGGGGATCCACATGGATCCGGCGCTTATCAATGCTGCCGGGCCAGGGCTCTTCCAAAAACTGAGATCTGGGAGCGCCGCAGCCGGGGCAGGCCTTGGGGACTTCCGTTTCTTCAAAGGCGATGGGGAAACCGCAGGCAAAGCAGGTGTAAATTTTTTTCATAACGGTTCACTCCTTTTCGTTACTCAACGTCGTATTCGGTTTCCAACTCGTCCCAGGTGCGGGAAGAGGGGCATTTCCAGAGATAGAGATAGTTTCCGCCGGGATCTTCCACTACGGCGTGGATCTGCCAGCTCTGCTGGCTGTCGTCCAGGGGCTTGGCCACAGCGGACTTGCTCTTATCCAAAATCAGCTTGCCGCCATGGTCGATCATCTTTTGGATGGTCTCTTCCAGAGGGGCTTCCATGTCAATTTCGGTAAAGCAGCCCATCTTTTCTATTTCCCCGGGGGCCCAGTGTACAAACATATTCATATGCCCGGGGGTAACCCCTTCATAATCGTACTGGGCGGGGCCGGTGGCCATAATGACTCCGGGATGGGGATCCCCGGCGGGAATGCCGCTGGCGGCTTCGGGGGCTTCAATCATATCCCAACCGAACACGTTAATGTAGAAGCTCTGGAACCGGCGAAGCTCCTTGTAGGTTAAAACACCGCACCGGGTCCGTCCATGAAGGCTTTTCTTGGTAAACTTTTTCGGCGGACGATTGGTGTGGGGGTAGGTGGTTTTTTCTGCCATATTCCATGCCTTCCTTTCTTAGTCTTCTACATCATATTCCGTTTCCAGCTCGTCCCAGGTCCGGGAAGAGGGGCACTTCCAAAGGTAAAGGTAGTTGCCCGCCGGGTCTTCGATCACCGCATGGGGCTGCCAGCTCTGCTTGCTGTCATCCAAGGGTTTGGCCAAAGCCGATTTGGTTTTATCCAAAATCAGCTTGCCGCCGTGATCGATCATCTTTTGAATGGTCTCTTCCAGAGGGCTTTCCATATCGATCTCCATAAAGGGGCCGATCTTTTCCAGTTCGCCGGGGGCCCAGTGCATAAACAGGTTCATATGGCCCGGGGTCACACCCTCGTAGTCATACTGGGCCGGGCCGGTCGCCACCAATAAACCGGGATGGGGATCGCCGGCAGGAATGCCGCTGGCGGCTTCCGGTGTTTCAATCATATCCCAACCGAACACGTTGATGTAAAAGGTTTGAAACCGTTTTATGTCCTGATAGGTCATCACCATCAACCGGGTCCGTCCGTGAAGGCTTTTTTTCGGAAACTTTTTCGGCGGCCGGTTGGTGTGGGGGTAGGTGGTTTTTTCACTCATAACATTTCTCACCTCACATGATTTTGTGCTGCTAAAAGGGATTCCCTTTAAACTTTCAACCGTACTGCTGGATGTAGTTGTAAACAGCGCCCAGCAAATTGCATTCATTCAGGTACCGGCTTTTGCAAACCGTTGCCCGCATAGACGGGGCAATACCGCAGTCATCGCAGAGCTGCTCAATTTCCTGCTCTAAATCCGGCAAAAGCCGTTGGGCCTTGCTCAATCCGCCGCCGATCACGATCTTTTCCGGCGCCAGGCAAATCTGAATGTTTTCCACCAGAATGGCCAATGAATGCAGAAATTCTTGATAAATCCGTGTTACGTCCTGGTCTCCCTCTTCCAACCACTGGAAAAACTGCTTTCCGTCCGCCTTGATCGGCTGAGCCGGTTCCTCAAATTTGGGATACCGGTCTCCAAGTTCGGCATCAAAGGATGCAATCACATCCCCTGCGTCCTGGACGGAAAAGTCCAGATTCTTGCGCTTGCAGGTTTGATAGGTCACTCCCAGCATTCCCACGCTCATCCAGGCCGCATCCATGCTGCTGCGATCCCGGCCGGTGAGCATAAAAGAGAATTCTCCCGCTGTGAAGTTGTGTCCCCGATGGATCTTTCCGTTTTGGATCACGCCGCCTCCGATGCCGGAACCCAGCACCAGAACCACGCCGTCCGAAACGCCCGCCAAAGCGCCTTTCCAGGCCTCCGCCAAAGCGCCGCATTTGCCGTCGTTTTCCACGGCAATGTTCACCGGGCAGCGTGCAGACAACAGCGTTTTCAGGTTCTTTCCGGTGAGCAGATCCTGATACACGCCGGAGCCATGATGTTCTCCCGTTTCGGCATCGATCACGCCGGGCAGGCTTAACGCAATGCCGCTCACCTCATCACGGTACTGGTCGTACAAACTGCCCACTGCTTCTACAAACTCTTCTACAGAGCCCAGGGGGGCCGGAGCGCTTCCCGTGCATTCCATTTCAGCATTCTGGTTGACCACAGCGTATTTAATGGAGCTGCCGCCAAAATCCATTGCTAAATATTTCATTGCAAATCACCATATATTGTTTTTTGCTGATTTGTTCTCACCAAATCGCTTTGGAGGTTCAGCCCTCCGCAGCAGGGTCGGTTTGCTGCGGAGGGCATCTCTCCGGAGCATCCTGTTACTGGGGCGTACGGTCCCAGTGATAATAGTTTTGAGATTCCGGCTCGTCGAAGGTGACGTCGTCAGGGGTCTGCCAGACATAGAAGGGATTGCCTTCGCTGTCTTCCAACACAGCATAAAGCTTTCCGTCGAACTCGTACTTGCCCTTCAGGATCTTGCCGCCATAGGCCTCCACCTTGGGCAGCAGTTCGTCGATGTTGTCCACTTCCACCACAAACCGGGGATATTTGCCGGTTTCGTCGGTTTCCTGGGGTTTGAGGATACCGTAACTAAAGGAGGGGAATTTGGGTTCCCAGTTTGCAAACCCAGGACCGGTAGCGCAGAACATTTCCGGGCGCTGGCTGTCCTGATCGCATTCCACCGGGATGATATCCCAATCAAACACATCGGCATAGAAATCCTTGGTTTTCTGCGGGTCGCTGTACTCCATCACAAACCGGCGCACACGCCCATGGCGGGTCTTTGCCGGGAAGTGCTTGGGATGATGGTAAGAGACATCGTATTTGTCCCAGTTGGGATCGGGTTCCGGGGGATCCACATGAATCCGGCGCTTTTCGATGCTGCCGTTCCATGGCTCCACCAGATATTGAGATTTGGGGGCGCTGCAAGAAGGGCAGCGTTCCGGGCACTCGCTTTCATCTACGGCAAAGGGGAAGCCGCATTTGAAACAGGTATAAATATATTTCATGGTTCTCTCTCCTTTCGCCGTAGTTTAGTCTTTGTCGTAGCCGGCTTCTGCTTCGTCCCAAGTCCGGGAAGAGGGGCAGCGCCACAGGCCCAACACGTTGCCGTCGGGGTCGCTTACGGTCAAAGAAGTGCTCCAGCCTTCTTTGTCTTCCGGAATTTCGCCCACCACGGCGCCGCCGTACTGGACCACTTTGTCCGCTGTGCATTTGACAGGTTCATCCATATGGATTTCCATCATAAAGTGAACCGGCTCCAATTCGCCTTCTGCATAGAAGGCCTGAAAATTCATGTGGCCGGGCACCACGCCTTCCCAGGTTTCATAGCTGGGTCCGGTGGCCACTAACAGCGAGGGGGTATCGCTGCCAGGTTCCTTACCGCCTGCTGCTTGAGGCAACTCAAACATATCCCAGCCAAAAAGGTCTACCCAGAATTTCTGGAACCGCTTGAAGTCCTTATAACTGATGTAGCCGAACCGAACACGACCGTGAAGGTCTTTGTTGGGGTATTTCTTGGGGGCACGGTAGGGATACTTGGACACAGATTCAGCCATTTTACAACTTCCTTTCTGTTTCATGTTTCGTGGAATTGGATTTGCTGCAGCTTCCCGAATTTCCTAGCCTTAGGATACAAAAAACGTCAAAAGAATACAATTTGCAAAACAACTTGTCTGTATCGGCTGGTGTTACACTCCCTTTGTTTTGTCTCGTTTTTTCGTCTTTTCTAATAGTTTTACAAAAATATACCGGAGATTTTGTGCTATTCGCACAAATCCCCGGTATTGCCTCTTACTTTCATCCATCTGTAGTATTCCGATGGCCCGCTTTTTTAAAATCCTCCAATGTTTTGTTCTCATATCCCTTGATCACCTGCTCCAGTTCGTCGTCCGGCAGGACTTCACGAATGGGAAGGTTCATTACCAAAGAGAGATAGGTTTCTTCCGGCGACTGGCGAAAATCCTGCTTGGCCCAGTTGGTAAGGGTGCCGTCCCAAGCAGTATAAACCCCTTTGAACGCCGTCTTTCCGGTGTACTGAAAAGACACCTTGGCCAATCCTTCAAAAAGATATTCTTTGGCTTCGTTGTCCTCTAAAATCTTTTTATAAAAATCCCCGTGGCTTCGAATCACATTCAAAACGCTGATGGTGATATCCTTCCACGCTGCATTTTTACCGTAAATCTGCACAAAGAGATTAAAATCGTCGAAACAGATTTCCTCCAGCAAAGCGTATTTATCCAAATAGTGACGATAGAAGGTCATGCGGGAAATGCCAACTTTAGCAATAATATCGGCTACCTTTACCTTTGCAAAGGAACTTTGTATTACCAATTCCCGAAAAGCCGATTTGATGTTATTTTTCGTTGT
>CASDQY010000123.1 GCA_949282975.1 uncultured Oscillospiraceae bacterium
GCAAACATGGGGGTGGAAAGATATCGTTCCCCGGTGTCCGGCAGCAGGGCAACAATCACTTTGTCCCGGTTTTCCTCCCGGTTGGCTAATTGGGTTGCGGCCCAAACCGCAGCGCCGGAGGTAATTCCCACCAGGATTCCGGCGTTTTTGGCCAGCAGCCTGCCGGTGGTATAGGCATCCTGTTCGGCAACGGGAATGATTTCGTCGTAAATCTGCGTGTTGAGGATATCCGGCACAAACCCGGCGCCGATGCCCTGCAGTCCGTGAGGGCCGGATTTTCCCTGGCTCAGCACCGGGGAACCGGCAGGTTCCACAGCAACGATTTGAATCTGGGAATTTTGGCTTTTCAAATATTCCCCCACTCCCGTAAGGGTGCCGCCGGTGCCCACACCGGCCACAAAAATATCCACTCGGCCATCGGTGTCCCGATAGATTTCCGGCCCGGTGGTGCGGCGATGGATGATGGGATTGGCCGGATTGGTGAACTGCCCGGGCAGAAAGCTGCCGGGGATGGAAGACCCCAGTTCTCTGGCTTTTTCTATGGCTCCGCTCATTCCCTTGCTTCCTTCGGTGAGCACCAGTTCGGCGCCATAAGCCTTCAGCAGGTTGCGCCGCTCAATGCTCATGGTTTCCGGCATGGTGAGAATCAGCCGGTAGCCCCGTACTGCCGCCAGTGCGGCCAAGCCGATTCCGGTGTTGCCGCTGGTGGGTTCGATGATCACTGCACCCGGCTTTAACAGCCCTTTTTCCTCAGCGTCGTCCAGCATCGCCATAGCCACCCGGTCTTTCACACTGCCCGCCGGATTGCACCGTTCCAGCTTGCCCAGCAGCGTGGCAGGCAGCGGGGTGCGCTGATACCGGGTCAGGTTCAGCAGGGGGGTATTTCCGATAAGTTGGGTAAGATCTTCTGCAATGTGCATGGCGTATGCTCCCTTTCCGATGGATTCATGTTATGCTGTTATTATAGGATGTGTAAAAAGGAATGTCAAATTCCCGGTAGCGGCAATCCGGTTACCCTTGCCGGAGCTGGGTGCGGCGGATTTTACCGCTGATGGTTTTGGGCATTTCGTTGTTAAATTCCAGGATTTGAATCCATTTGTAGGAAGCGGTGCGGTGATTGCAGAATTCCCGAATCTCTTTGGCCAGTTCCGGGGTGGGCTCATATCCCGCCGCCAAAGAGACGACGGCCTTAATGGCCTGGCCCCGATCTTCGTCGGGCACCCCGATAACGGCACACTCCAGCACGGCCGGATGCTCCATGAGCACATTTTCCACCTCAAAAGGTCCCACCCGGAACCCCTTGGTTTTAATTAAATCGTCCACACGCCCAATATACCAATAATAGCCATCCTCGTCCACCGTGGCGGTGTCGCCGGTGTGGTACACCCCATCCCGCCAGACGGTTTCGTACAGGGCTTCGTCACGGCAGTAACCGGTAAAAATGCCGTATTCCATCCCTTCTTCCGGCGGAATCACTACCACTTCCCCCGGCTCATTGATTCCGGCAATGCTGCCGTCCTCCTTTTGCAGCCGGACCTGGTACATGGGGGAAGGCTTGCCCATGGAGCCCGGCTTGGAGCGGGTTCCCTGAAAATTGGCCAGGATCAGAGCGGTTTCGGTTTGCCCGAACCCCTCCATCAAATGCAGGCCGGTTTGCTGTTCCACCTGGCGGAAGATGGGGGCGCTGAGGCTTTCTCCGGCGGTGGAAAGGTGGCGCAGGGCGGAAAGATCGTAGCGGTCCATCCCCCGCTTGACGAAATAGCGGTAGACAGTGGGCGGCGCACAGAAGGTGGTGACCCGGTATTTTTCCATCACCCGCAGCAGTTTGCCCGGGGAAAAGACATCGAAATCATACACCATCACCCCGCTGCCACAGAGCCATTGCCCGTAAAGCTTCCCCCAGCTTGCCTTGGCCCAGCCGGTTTCGGCCACCGTCAGGTGCAATCCTCCTTCCACCACTCCGTGCCAGTGCCGGGCGGTAACGATATGGGAAAGGGGATAGGTGTGATTGTGCATCACCGCTTTGGGATAACCGGTGGTGCCGGAGGTAAAGTAGATCATCATGGGATCGGTGACCTTTGTTTCTATCCGCTTCAGGTTGGGGGAGGCGGCTTTCATGGCTTCTTCCAGCTGCACGCAGCCCTTCACCGATTTTCGGGGCACGAAAATGGTGTGCAGTTCCGGGCAGCGCTGCCGGGCAAGGAGCAGGTCATGGACCGTGTCCCCTTCGGGGGTGGCAACCGCAGCGGTAATCTCCGCTTTGCCGATGCGGTAGACCAGATCTTCCACCGTCAGTAAATGGGTGGCGGGAATCATCACGGCTCCCAGCTTGTGCAGGGCCGGGGCCACATACCAGTATTCCCAGTTGCGTTTCAGGATGACCAGTACCCGGTCCCCCTTTTGGATGCCTTGGGCGGCGAAAGCATTGGCGGCCCGATTGCTCAGCTCCCTGATTTCCCCGTAGGTCAGCGCCTTTTCTTCTCCGGCGGTGTTGCACCACATTACCGCCAGGCCGTTGGGATTTTCGCTTCCCAGTACATCCACCACATCGTAGCCAAAGTTGAAATTTTCCGGATAACGGAGGGAAAATTCTTGCAGGGTTCCGTTGGAATCCAAAACTTCCCGGCAATAATTGGTGTACAACAACATAACATCGCTTCCTTTCAAATACACAATATTAAGAATAAAATATGAACAATTATTGATTAAATATGAATAAGGTGGTTGAAAAATAAGACTGCGGTGTGGCAGCCTTATTTTTATGCTCACGCCGTTACAGGCGCAGGGGAGAGGGCGGCTTTCATCCGCCGGTAAATCTCCGGAAATCGGTGCTTGATGGAAAAGGGTTTCTGCCGCTCATCCACAAAACAGTGGGAGGTGTGCCCGGTGACCGCCAGTTCCCCGGTGTTTGGAAAGCGGATCTCATAGGAAAACTCCATTCTGGACCCATTGAATTTTTCCAGATGGATGTTCACTTGAAATTCATCGTCAAAATGCAGGGATTTATGATAGCGGGCGTAAGCGTCAACCACCGGGATAATGGCCCCAACCTCCTCCAAACGGCGGCAGTCGCAGCCGATCTGCCGCATAAAATCAATTCGGGCTTCTTCAAAATAGCGGATGTAGTTTGTGTGGTGGACGATGCTCATTTGGTCGGTTTCATAATAGTTGGCACGACGGTGATAGGGGATGATCTTCATAAAAAACCCTTCTTTCTTTACGGGGTATAGCGCCCGACGATGACGCTGGAATTCTGCCCGCCAAAGCCGAAAGCGTTGGACATAGCGTAGTCCACCTGCTGCTTTTTGCTGTGAAGGGGGATGTAATCCAGGTCACAGTCCGGGTCGGGATGTTCCAGGTTGATGGTGGGGGGCAGCATTCCGGTGCGGATAGCCTGAATGCAGGCGATAAGCTCGGTAATGCCCCCGGCGCCCATCATATGGCCGGTAGCGCCTTTGGTGGAGCTGACCAGGGGAATGTGTTCTCCAAACACCCGCTTCACCGCCAGGGTCTCCGCAGCGTCTCCCTTTGGGGTAGCGGTGCCATGGGCGTTGATGTAGCCGATTTGTTCCGGGCGCAGCTTTGCATCCTGCAAAGCCAGTTCCATACACCGGGCGGCGCCCAATCCCTCCGGCTGGGGAGCGGTAATGTGGTAAGCGTCGCAGCCGTTGCCGCAGCCCATCAGCCGGGCATAGATGGGGGCGCCCCGCTTTAGCGCATGGGATTCGGTTTCCAACACCAGGGCGCCGCCGCCTTCCCCGATGACAAAGCCATCCCGCAGGGCGTCAAAGGGGCGGCTGGCATGGGCCGGATCGTCGTTGTTTCGGGAAAGGGCCTTGGCATTTGCCAGGCTGTATACCACTAAGGGGCACAGCACCGATTCTGCCCCCACCGCCAGCATCACTTCTGCCCGCCCCAGGCGGATGCAGTCGGCGGCAGCGGAGACGGCGTCTCCGCCCGAGGCGCAGGCGGTGCTTACCGTTAAACTTGGCCCTTGGATGTTGTGGGTAATGGCGATGTGGGCGGCGGCGATATTGCCCAAAATTTTGGGAATGAACCGGGGCCCCACCTTTTTGTGGGAAGCGCCGGTAAGGGCTTCCTGGGTGTAGGCGATGGTGGCGATGCCGCTCATGGCAGTCCCCATGGTAATGCCGGTGTTTTCCGGTTCCACCGTCAGCTTGCTGTCCCGGAGGGCTTCTTCGGCGGCGATATAGGCAAACTGCATGAAGGGGTCGGTTTTTCGCACCAGGTCAATGGGCATGTGATCCCCGGGGTTGAAATCCTTTACCTCCCCTGCAATCTGTACCGCCAGTTCGCTGGAATCAAAAGAATGGATGGTGCCGATGCCGGATTTTCCCTCCACCAATCCGTTCCAAAAAGCACGAACACCCAGCCCCAATGGGGTAACCGCCCCCATACCGGTGATGACGATGGATTCTTTCATGCTGCATCCCTCCGTTAAAAATCCGGCAGGCTGCTGTCAAATGCCGGACAATATTTTGTAAAAATTTTGAAAATCAAGAGAAACCGGGAAAAAACCGGCAAATATTATTTGAAAACTGCATATCGTTATGCTATAATCAAATTATACAAAAGCAACAGCCGGGTGTCAATCCAGGGAATAATGCGTTTTTCTTTCTTCACCGGCTCTTATTATTCGGAAACTGCATAATCTGATTCAAAAATGGAGGAATGACAGGTGGATCTGAATCAGCTCAACTGCTTTTTGGCAGTGGCCCGAACCTTAAATTTTTCCGAAGCGGCCCGACAAAACTTTCTCTCCCAATCCACGGTAAGCCGGTACATCGGCGAGTTGGAAAAGGAGCTGAATGTAAAATTGTTTCTTCGTTCCCGCCGGGACGTGCAGCTTACCCGGGAAGGCAGCGCCTTCCTCTCCTATGCCAAAGAAGCGGTGGAAGCCATCCGCAAAGCGGAGATGCAGATTCGTCAGATGCAACAGGGAAGCCGGGGGCGAATCGCCATTACCATGGACGCCGTGTCCGGCTGGTTTGCCCAGCAATGCCTGGAACTGTTTGTGGCGGCCTATCCCGGCATTACGGTGGACATTACCGAACTGGGGGGCCGTGACAACCAGCTTCTCAGCGATACCTCCTATGATTTTCACTTTATGCTCCGGGACATGCTGCCGGAGCGGGAAGAAATCTGTTCCATTCTGACTCATCAGGATCATCTCTGTTTGGTAGCCAAGAAATCTCAGGCCCTTCCCAAAGGGGAAGCGGATCTGCGAAAACTGGCAGAGGAAAAGTTCATCCTGTTGTCCGAGGGGGAAAGCCCCATCCTTTATATGGAGATTATGGATCTGTTTCGCTCTCTTCATCTTTCACCGCCGGTGATGAACTGCTACGACACCGTTAAAACCCTGCTTATGGGGGTGCGGGCCGGGCTGGGGATGACCATTCTGCCCGCCCAGCTGGCCCAGATGTACTCTTCCCAGGAATTTTCCCTGGTGCCCATTGGAGGAGTGGAAACCGGGCTGAGCTATGTGGTTGCCTATCAAAAGGAAATTGCCAACCCCGCCGCACAACTGTTT
The DNA here is from genome assembly GCA_949282975.1 of uncultured Oscillospiraceae bacterium. Taxonomy (GTDB): domain Bacteria; phylum Bacillota; class Clostridia; order Oscillospirales; family Ruminococcaceae; genus Egerieicola. Next base: position 5,552 of record CASDQY010000123.1, read on the forward strand.
TTGGAACTGGTGCAGCAACAGGCCCAGCAAGAGGATGAAGAACAATACTATTTGTAATATAAGGTTGTGGTTTTACATTGAGAAGAAAAGATCGGGAGCAAACAAAGGAATTTGCCTGGCAGGTAACGGAGGAAGCCCCTTATGCCTGCCTAAGCATGGTGACGCCAAAGGGGGAACCCTATCTGGTTCCCATCTCTCCCGCCAGGGAGGGGAACTGCTTTTATTTTCACTGTGCCCCGGAAGGGGAAAAGACAGACTGCCTTATGGCCCATCCCCGGGTGTGCCTCTCCTTTGTAAGCGGAGTGGAGCCGGTTCCGGAACAATATACCACCCGCTATCGCTCTGCCCTGGTGTTTGGCGTTGCTGAGCCGGTGACGCAGGAGGAGGAAAAGATACTGGCTTTGAAATGCATCTGCCAACGGTACGCCCCTTCTGCCATGGATGGGTATCTTCAGGAAGCTCGCCGTCTGTTAGATCGCACCGCCATTTGGAAAATCCGGGTGGATACCATGACCGGAAAAGAAAAGAAATAGTTTTCATACGCACATACGCATTTATTTTTCCTGCAACTGTCCAAGGGAGGATAGGATGGCTCAAATATTACTCGTGGGTTCCGTGGTGATTCTTGCCTGTATCTTGTGCAGCAAGCTCAGCAGCCGCTTTGGCATACCGGTGCTGCTGGGTTTTATCGCTATGGGTATGCTGTTCGGCAACGACGGCATTTTCGGCATTGAATTTAACGATTTTGCCTTAACAGAACAGATCAGCAGCGTTGCATTGCTGTTCATTATGTTTTACGGCGGATTTGGCACCAACTGGAAGGAAGCCAGGCCGGTTGCTGTGCCGGCCATAGTTTTGTCCAGCGCCGGTACTTTGTTGACTGCCGGACTGTGCGGTATCTTCTGCTGGCTGGTTTTGAAGATGGATCTGCTGGAAGGTTTGCTGCTGGGATCGGTGCTGGGTTCTACTGATGCGGCCAGCGTCTTTTCCATCCTGCGTTCCCGGCGGCTGAACCTGAAATACGGCACCGCCTCCCTGTTGGAGATCGAAAGCGGCTCCAACGACCCCTTTGCCTACATGCTTACCGTGATCCTCATTTCCATTCGCAGCGGGGAAGGGGAGATAGGAGAAATTGTCTGGCTGGTGGTCTCTCAGTTGGCGTTCGGCATCCTGCTGGGGATTGCCGTGGCGTTGGGGGCGGTGTTTGTCATGCGGCATTACCGCTTTAAAACCTCCAACAACTACATGCTGTTCATCTTTGCCGTGGCGCTTTTGGCCTATGCTCTGCCGCAGGTATTGGGGGGCAACGGCTTCTTGAGCGTGTATCTTACCGGTATTATTCTGGGCAATAGCAGCATTCCGGACAAAAAGACCCTGGTTACCTTTTTCGACGGCTTTACCGGTCTGATGCAGATGATCCTGTTCTTTATGCTGGGTCTGTTGGTTACCCCGTCTCAGATGTTGGGCTGGATCCTGCCCGCTGTGCTGGTGGTGGTATTTTTAACCTTCATTGCCCGGCCGGTGGTGGTTGCTTTGCTGCTGACGCCGTTTGGCTGCAAGCTGCGGCAGCAATCCCTGGTGGCCTGGTGCGGGCTGCGGGGCGCCGCTTCCATTGCTTTTTCGTTGACAGTGCTGGCCAGCGATCCTTCCCTTCAGGACAGCCTTTTTAACACGGTGTTCTGTGTGGTTCTGCTTTCCATTTCGGTGCAGGGAAGCCTGGTGCCGGTGTTGGCGAAAAAACTGAAGATGATCGACGAGGAAGGGGACGTTCTGAAAACCTTCACCGACTATACCGATGAAACCGAGGTTCAGTTTATCCAACTGAATATTACCTTGCGCCATCCCTGGGCCAATAAAATGGTGAAAGAGGTGTCGGTTCTGCCGGATACCCTGCTGGCTATGATCATCCGGGAGGGCGAAACGGTAGTGCCCAAGGGCGACACGGTGATTATGCCGGGGGATGTGGTGGTAATCAGTGCTGTGGGCTTTTCGGAAGCCGGTAAGGTGCATCTGAATGAGCTGCGCCTGGGCCCCAGCCACCCTTATTGCGGAAAGATGCTCAAGGATTGCGATTTCGAACCGGACGCTTTAGTGGTGCTCATCCATCGGGGGGATCAAACCATTATCCCCAGCGGAAAAGATGTGGTGTACAGCGGAGATGTGCTGGTGATCAATTACCCCGAAGATCTCTAGCTGTATTCGGGATTTTTCCTCGGCAGACCCCCGTTTTCCCTCACTGGATTTGTGGAAAATGTCCTTTGAAAAAATTGCCAATTAGTGATATACTATAAATATGACAACGTGCCGCTTAGCCTTTGCGACAGATGCCTGTTGCAGCCAGCGGCACGTTATTTTTTAGAAGGGAGCGGTTTTATGATGATACAAACGGGTTCTATGCTGCTGTACGGCAACCAGGTGTGCCGGGTGTGCCGGCAAAAAGAAGAGGTGTTTCACGGCACCCGCCGGAATTATTATCTGTTGCAGCCGATCTATGACACCAGCTCCATGATTCATGTGCCGGCGGATAATCCCAAGTTGATGAACAAAATGCGGAAAATTCTCAGTCCGGAGGAAATCCACCGGCTTATTCAGGAGATTCCAAAACAGGAAACCATGTGGATTCCGGACGACCGGCAAAGGGGCGAGGCCTGGAAAGAGATTCTGGCGCAGGGGGATCGGCGGCAGCTGGTGCGGCTGATTAAGACCCTGTATGAAAAGAAGCAGGAAATTGAAGCCAATGGACGAAAATTCCATGCGGCGGATGAAAATGCTCTGCGCCAGGCAGAGCAGGTGATTCACGATGAATTTGCCTTGGTGTTGGATATTCAGCGGGATCAGGTGGCGCCCTTTATTGCCCGTCAGATTGAAATTCAGGAAAAAGCAGAAGTACAGGAATCCTAACAAAAAAGGCTGTTGCCGGGAAAAACCTTCCGGTAACAGCCTAAAATTATGGAACAAAAAGCAGGTGTGCTTTATGGATTGAGAAGGGAAGTGGGTTTGGGGTAATTTTCAAATTCCTCTGCCGTTCCCCGAAATACATTCAGATCAATGTATGGTTCCGCCCCGTCATAGCCGTCCAGCCGGGCTCTGTTGGTGTACTGCCAAAAGGTCCACTCCCTGCCGTCGGAAAGCCCAGGGGCGGAGATCACGTTTCGGATCCAGATATCATATTCCTCATACTCTCCTGCCAGGTACAGGGCATAGGATTTCTCGGTGGCGTAGAGGATAGGCTTCATGCCGTAGTGTTCCTCCAGCCGGTGGAGCAGAACATCCAGCTGCTGCCGGACGACGCTTTGCTCCGGGGGATTTTTTTCTTTGTCCCCGTAAAACTCCAGGTCAATCACCGGCGGGAGCATATTCTCCACCGGGTATACAGTAGAGATAAAGTTGTCTGCCTGGGTGTCGCCGCTGCTGTCGTAGCTGAAAAAGTGGTAGGCGCCGATGCGCAGACCGGTCTGTTGGGCCTGCTGATAGTTATATTCAAAGCAGGGGTCCACATAGGAGCTTCCTTCGGTGGCTTTTACAAAGGCAAAGGAGATGTTCTGGGAAGCCAGGACATCCCAGTCGATTTCTCCCTGATAGGAGGAGACATCCACCCCCCGCACCGGATATTCTTGGGAAGAAGGGTTGTTCAGCAGAAGGACCCCGTTCCAGATCAAGGCAAAAACCAGGATACCACCCAAGAGCACGGCGGCCAAAGCAATAGAGCCCCACAATCGAAATTTCTTTTTCATGGAAAACCTCCGGATTGCGCAAAAAAACACAACACCTGATTCAAAATCAAAGTGTTGTGTTTTTGGTGGGAGCGGGTGGATTCGAACCACCGAAGTCGAAGACAACAGATTTACAGTCTGCCCCCTTTGGCCACTCGGGAACACTCCCATATGAAATTATAAAAATGGAGCTGGTGGACGGACTCGAACCCCCGACCTGCTGATTACAAATCAGCTGCTCTACCAACTGAGCTACACCAGCAGATTCAAAAACGCTGCTTGGCTTCTGCGTCCGCCCGGCCCGATCTCCATCGGAAATTGGTCGAGGCGACAGGATTCGAACCTGCGGCATCTTGGTCCCAAACCAAGC
>CASDQY010000124.1 GCA_949282975.1 uncultured Oscillospiraceae bacterium
GCAAAAGTTTGGAGGAGAAAAGATCCCGGCGCAGCCGTGGCGTTTCCAACAGAAAAAGCCGTGGCGGTGGGCCACAGCTTTCACTGCTCGTCGTTATTATGATGGTAATAAGCCAGTAGAAGCGGATTTATGCGACCTTGCCGTGCAGGCGCATGGTATCGTTGCCGCCAATTTCCATGGTAGAATCGAAGGTGGATTGTTCCATGGGAATGCTGACCCGATAACGAAACCAGCCGGAAGAAATCGGCGCCGTGCCCCGCAGCACAACCTGCTGCTGGGAATCAATCTGGACTGTTTCAATGGGGACGATGTTGCCCCGAAATTCGCAGTACCCGCTGCATCTTCCCGGAGAAAGACACAACACCATGGCAAACCGAATTGGACCGGATGGCATTTGAACGACCAAAAGATATTTGCGGTTCATCATAACCGGCCACTTCCTTTCTTGGGGCGGGCAGAGCTGTCAGAGATCCGGTAACAGGGTGGGATGGACCTCTCTATGGTTTCATTATAGCGGAGGCACTGTGAAATTACAAGCGGTTTTTTGTTAACATTTTATGAAGTTGTATCGTCAATTTTCCAAAAAGATGGCAAAATTCCAGCCGAATTTATGGATTTTACAGGAATTTTGCTTGTTTTTTCGATTTAGTAAAGAAAAGTTGTCTGTTTTCCGGAATTTCCGGAAGGAAAGGAGCCGAAGATGAAGGCCAGAATTGTTCGTCCCAAAAAAGCGCTGTTGTGGGGGGTAAGCTCCACCCAGCCCCTGGCTTTGGCCACGCTGCAGGTCTGCGACCGCTGGGGGGTCCGCTGCTGTCTGCCGGGGAAGGAAGCCTGGACCAGGCCGGTGGAGGAGCTGTTGGAGACGCCCGCCGGGGAAGGATACGCCGGGGGCGAACTGCCCCTGCTGCTGCTTTCCGGCCTTACCGACCGGGAACTGGACGGGGTTTTGGCGGATCTGCGCCAGGCCGGGGCGGCTTGGCCCTATAAAGCGGTGGTGACGCCCCATAACCGGCGGTGGAGCCTGGAAAAGCTATACCGGGAATTGGAGCGGGAACGGGAGGCAGTGGAACGGCAGCGAAATCCTCAGTGACGTTTCCAAGTCCTGTCTTGACGGATGAGGTGGAAACGAAAAACTGCTGCAATTAGAAAGTTGTGATAAATCCCCTCATCCGGATGCCTTGGCATCGACCTTATCCCCCAAAAGGGGGAAGGCTTTGCCGGGTCAAACCGGCAGCATCCCAATCCCTTTTCCGCTCTGAGAACCGCACAAGCCGGTTCTTTTCTTTTTGGAAAGGTGATTGGGGGATGCCTTTTTCCGGCTCCGGAACAGGCTTTTCCGGCGGTTCTCCGGCGAAAAACAAAGGCGTTTCGGAGGGAATACATTTCGTATAAAAGAAACAGTTCAATCCTGTTTGTATCGAAATTTCTCCACATTTGTCGGAAATCCATACGGATGACCGGAAAAAAAGCCGGTAATTTTTATCAAGATTTTACAATGCCCCATTTTCTTGCCAAAAACCAAAAATTCCTCTTGCCTTTCCCACACAACCGTGGTAGTATAGGTGGGGTTTCAACGATAAGAATGGAAAAAGCTTACTGAAAAGAGGCATATTCCCATGATTCATCATTTGATGCGAAAACTTTCCCCGGCCCAGATCGTAGCGCTGGGGTTTGCGGCGGTGATTCTGCTGGGGGCGCTGCTGTTGATGCTGCCCTTTGCCACCCGGGACGGCCAGGGGGCCCCCTTCCTCACCGGGCTGTTTACCGCTACCTCCACCTCCTGCGTGACAGGGCTGACCCTGATCGACCCCTACCAGTACTACACCCCCTTTGGCCAGGCCATTATGCTGGTGCTGATTCAGATCGGCGGGTTAGGGGTGGTGACGATGGCCATGGCCATGGCCACCATTTCCCGGCGGCGGATCGGCCTGCAGCAGCGGATCCTGATGCAGGAATCCATTTCTGCGCCCCAGATGGGGGGGATTATCAAGCTGGTGGGCTTTATCCTTCGGTTCACAGCGGTGTGCGAAGGGATCGGCGCCATCCTTCTGGCCACCCGGTTTGTCCCACGGATGGGCTGGGTGGATGGTATCTGGACGGCGGTGTTCACCTCGGTAAGCGCCTTCTGCAACGCCGGATTCGACCTCAACGGCATTTTACAGCCGGGGGGCAGCCTGATCCCCTTCTGGAACGACCCGGTGGTGCTGCTGACGGTGGCGCTGCTGATCATTGTGGGGGGCATCGGGTTTCTGGTTTGGCGGGATATTCAGGAGCACCGCTTTCACTTTAAGTTTTACCGGCTGCAAACCAAGCTGGTGCTGATTGTCACCGGGCTGTTGATTTTGCTTCCCACCCTGTTTTTCCTGTTTTATGAATTCTGTTCCCCCAAATGGGCGGATATGAGCTGGGGGGAGCGGATCCTATCCGCTTTCTTCCAATCGGTCACCCCCCGCACCGCCGGGTTTATGAGCCTGGACATGCGGGATTTCTCCCAGGCGTCTTTGCTGTTGGTGATCGTGCTGATGCTCATCGGCGGCTCCCCGGGGTCCACGGCCGGCGGTATCAAAACCACCAGCCTGGCGGTGCTGTTTTTATCCCTGCGAAGCTGCCTGACCAAGAAGGAGCACCTGTACTTCTGCAAGCGCCGCCTGCCCGACGGGGCGCTGCGCAACACCATGGTGCTGCTGTGCATGTTTTTAACGTTGTTTGTGGTGGGCACCATTGCCCTGTGCTGTCTGGACGGGCTGACCCTGGTGGAAGGGATGTTTGAAGTGGCTTCCGCCCTGGGCACAGTGGGGCTGAGCCTGAGCATCACCCCCACTCTGACCGCCGCCAGCCAGGTGGTGCTGATTCTGCTGATGTATTTGGGCCGGATCGGCGGGCTGACCCTGCTGTACGCCATGAACAGCCGGGCGGTGAAGGTGCCCCGGGAATACCCGGAGGAACCGGTGAATATTGGGTAAAGATGCAGTCATTCCTGCCGGCGCTTTTTCAACGGAATGCTTTTTGAAACGTTCCATGGGCGCTTTGACAGAAGGTCAAAAAGGAGAGAATTGTCATGAGATCCAAATCGGTATTGATTCTGGGCATGGGCTTTTTCGGCCAGCATATGGCGGAAAAATTGATGCAGCTTGGCCACGATGTATTGGCCATTGAGCAGGACGCCACCCGGGCCAACCAGGTGGCGGAGATCATCCCCAATATCCAGATTGGGGACGCCACCGACAAACAGCTCATTGCCGGGCTGGGGGTGCGCAACTTTGACCTTTGCGTGGTCACCATCGGCCAGAGCTTCCAGCATTCCCTGATGGCCACCACTCTGCTGAAGGACGCCGGGGCCAAATTTGTGCTCAGCCGGGCCATTGACAGCGTTCACGAACAGTTTTTGCTGCGCAACGGCGCCGACGCCGTGGTGTATCCCGAACGGCTGGCCGGGGAACGGGCCGCCATCCGCTACAGCATGGACACCATCTTCGACTATATCCAGCTTTCCGACGACTATTCCATTGTAGAAAGTCCGGTGCCGGAGGGCTGGAAGGGAAGGACCATCCAGGAGCTGGGCATCCGCCGCAAGCAGCAGATCAATGTGCTGGCGGTAAAGCGGGGCAAACAGGTTACCCCCATCACCGATCCCAACTATCAGTTCGGCGGGGAGGAAACGGTGATCATGATGGGCAGCGAGAAAAATCTGAAAAAGGTGCTGCATTTTTAAGCTTTATTTGCTGAACTTGACAATGGCCCAACAAATAGATATAATAAAAACAGAAGGATGACGCCGGAAACGGTTGACTCCTTAAACGGTCATTTTAACTGCAACCGCTTAAGTACCAGTTAAGCGGTTGCTTTCATTTTGTCTTATTTGTTCTTTCTGGCGTAGTACACCAAAAGAGCAGACAAAATTGTCTGGATGACCAGGAAAAAATTTTCCCATGTCACACCACCCCCCTCCTTTCAAGTTGAAATGGCTTGAAAGTCAGTGAAAAGGGGTCAGCCGCTTGCCGTTTTTGATAAGATTCGATCTTATCGGCGTTCATCCTTCTGCCCCGGTAATCATACCGGTAGACCAAAGGCCGTGAAAGCATTATAGCAAAATAAGGCAAAGCTTGTCAAATAAAGATGACGTTAGGGGCGTTCGAATGTATTATCCTGGTTTTCCCCGGGGAAAAATATGGTAAATTCAAGATTTTCTCTTGCATTCTGCCTGGGACCAGACTATAATTTGTTCTGTGAATTTTTACGACAGAAAACTTCATTTTAGTTTGAGAAAAGGAAGAAGGACAAAATTTTGGAAAACACACTGATTATCCTCCAGCAGATCGCCGTGATGTTTTTGCTGCTGGCGGTGGGGTGGACCTGCGCCAAGATCCATCTTCTCACCCCCCACGGAACCGGCCAGCTTTCCTCCATCGTGCTGTATGTGGTCAACCCCATGGTGATTCTCTCCACCTTTCAGGCCGACTTCGAAGCGGACAAGTTCACCAACCTGGGGCTGGTGTTCCTCCTTTCGGCGGCCAGCTACGCCATTATGATTTTGCTGTTTCACCGGATCCTGCCCAATAAGCCCTGGGAGAACCGGGGGGTGGAGCGGTTTGCCGCCATCTATGGCAACTGCGGCTTTATGGGGATCCCTTTGGTGCAGAGCCTGTTCGGGGCGGACGGGGTGTTCTACCTGACCGCCTTTTTTGCAGCCTTCACCCTCTTTAACTGGACCCATGGGGTGCTGCTGATGGCGGGCAAGGTGAACAAAACCGAAACCATCAAGGCCCTTTGCAACCCTTCCCTGATCTGTACCATTGTGGGGGTGCTGCTGTATGTGCTGCAGCTGCACCTGCCCTCCATCCCCATGACGGTGATCGACAATCTGGCAGGGATGAACACCCCGCTGGCCATGCTGGTCAGCGGGGCGGCAGTGGCCCAAACCAAGCTGTTGGACTGCTTTGTTCACCTGCGCCACTATTTCATCAGCGCCCTGCGGCTGATCGCCGCCCCGGCCATTGCCTTGCTGCTGGTGCTGTTTATTCCCATGGACCCGGTGGCCAAGACCACTCTGGTGATCCTTTCCGGCACGCCGGTGGCCAGCTCCACCACGCTGTTTGCCATCCGCTACCGGCGGGACAGCCAGTCGGCGGCCCAGATGTTCACCCTTTCCACCCTGCTTTCCGCCGTGAGCTTACCGGTGCTGACGCTGGTGTGCGGGCTGGTGATCCATTAAGTTTTTCTTAAGTTGCTTTTCAAAAATCCCCCTTTGGTTGACAAACCCATTCGGATTGTTGTAAAATAACACAGATACACCATCCGGCTTGGAAGCCGGTTTATGAGCGTTAGGAGGCTTTGATTGTGAGCGTGCGCAGATGTTTGGGATGTATGCGTCCCATTGGAGAGGAAGACCCCTGTCCTTACTGCGGGTACAGCAAGAATGACCCGGCGCCGGTAAACGCCCTGCCCCCCAAAACGGTGCTCAGCAACACCTATGTGGTGGGGAAGGTGCTTCATCTGGGGGAAGACGGCATCAGTTATATCGGGTTTGACGGCTATGCCCAGAAACCGGTTCTGATTCGGGAGTTCATGCCCCAGTCCCTGGCTCAGCGCCAGGGCAATCAGGTGGTGCCCCAAAGCGGGCAGGAGGCGATGTACAAGGCGCTGCTTTCGGATTTCGAAGAGCTTTACACCGCCCTGTCCAACCTCAAGCAGCTGCCCAGCCTGCGTCAGGTGGAGCGGCTGATTCTGGCCAACAATACCTGCTATGTGATCTGTGAATATTTCGACAGCATTACCCTCAACCAGTATGTCCTGGAAAATGCCGGGGAGCTGGATTGGGAGATGGCGGCCCCCATGTTCCGGCGGCTGATGGAGGACCTTTCCGTGATGCACCAGCATGGGGTGATCCACCGGGGCATCAGCCCGGACAGTTTGGTGCTCACCGCCAACGGGGAAATGAAGCTCACCCACTTTGCCATCAGCGGCATTTGGGGGGAGGACGGCCGCCCCGCCCAGCTTGCAGAAGGGTATGCCGCCCCGGAACAGTACAGCAAAACCGCCCCCCACGGGGAATGGACCGATGTGTACAGCCTGTGCGCCGTACTCTATAAGGTGCTCAGCGGCACCATGCCCCCGGCGGCCGACACCCGCACCGTCAACGACAATCTGATCCCCCTGGATCAGTTGGTGGAAGGGGTGCCCCCGGTGGTGAGCCAGGGCATTATGGCCGGTCTGGCGGTGGACCAGCAGATGCGCATCCGCAGCATGCGCCAGTTGATTCAGGCGGTGTACTATGCCACCATCCAGCCGCCGGTTCCCACGGCGCCGGTGGAGGAGGAAACCGGGGAGTATTTCCCGGAGTCCAAGCCGGAAAAGAAGAAAAACTGGTTTGTGCGCCTGCCGGTGTGGGCCAAGGTGCTATTGATCTGCCTGCCCTTTGTGATTTTGGTGATCGTGCTGCTGTATGTGCTGATGATGCCCGATTACGGCGAAAGCCCGGGCTATTACAGCTCCCGCAACAGCTCGGAAACCTCCATGGTCAGCACCGTTTCGCCGGTGGAAAGCGGCACCTCCTCCGGGGAAACCAGCGATTCCTCCCAGAGCGACGCCGTGATGATCCGGGTGGACGATCTGCGCAACCTTCAGTTGGAAGCGGTGCTGAACAGCGACATCGCTCAGCAGTTTAACATCGTCACCACCGAAGAATACAGCAACACCGTGGAAAACGGCTATATCATCCGCCAAAGCCTGGAGCCGGATTCGGTGGCCGCCCAGGGCAGCACCCTGGAACTGGTGGTCAGCCGGGGGCGGCAGAATGTCATCGTCCCCTCCTACAGCGGATACACCCTGAACAGCTATATCAATGAATTGGAAAGCCTGGGCTTTACCGTGAATGTGGAGCAGCAGTACAACGATACCGTTACCTCCGGCTCCATCATCGGCACCGATCCGGCGGTGGGCACTTCGGTGGACCGGCAGGTCAATTCCACCATCACCGTCTATCAGTCCCTGGGACGGGACCCCGCTACCATCAGCAGCACCCCTTCCCAGTCGGAACCCAGCGCCCCCTCCACCTCGTCGGAAACCTCTTCCGGCATTGTGGGCACCGACCCGGACCCGGATCCGGGCGCAGCGGATTGAGCCTTGGGGAAAGCGCTTTGAAAAGAAAGCCAGATGGAATCTGATCCGAAGAGATTGCCGTTTTGCGGCGGTCTCTTCTTTTTTGTCTGGGAAAGGCTTCCCCTTGACGGATGGGGTGGAAATGAAAAACGGCCCAACAAGAAAGTTGTGATAAATCCCCTCATCCGGATGCCTTGGCATCGACCTTATCCCCCAAAGGGGGAAGCCTTTGCTTTTCGAAAAAGGATTTACAATCACCTTCGTTACTTTTTGCATAAATCCCTCTGCGGATTGTTTGCGATCGGTCTTCCCTGTAGGGGAAGAAAAGAGAAACGTCAGGACAAAGGCTTCCCCCTGTGGGGGAAGCTGTCGCCGCAGGCGACTGATAAGGGGAAAAAGGGAAATTCCCCACCGGCGCAAACTAGGACGAACAGCAAAAACTGTCTGCTAGATTTTCCCGAGATGAAATTGACCCACCCATGCCGCCACCTCATCAGTCAAGGCTGCGCCTTGACAGCTTCCCCTTGGAGGGGAAGCCTTTATCCCGTGGTTCCTTATTCCATTTCCAGAAGCTGACATTTGGTTACGGCTGCTTTTTCTCTGCCGCCATATCCCGCACGGCACCGATGAGCCGCTCCACCTCCGCCGGGGTGTTGAAGGCGCCGATGCTGCACCGCACCGCCCCTTCCTCCAGGGTGCCCAGCTGGGCATGGGCGGAGGGGGCGCAGTGTAGCCCGCCCCGCAGGGCAAAGCCCTTCCGGCTGAGCTGGTTGGCCGCCTGCTGGCTGGTGTATCCCGCCAGGTTGAACAGCACCAGGGGCATCCGCTCCCCTTTGCGGTAATCCCGGGTGTATACCGTGACACCGTCAATCCGGCTCAGCCCCTGTTCCAGCTTCCGGCAAAGGGCCAGCTCCCGTTCCAGGGCGGCGTCCCCCAGCTGCCTGCGCCAGAGCAGCCCCGCCCCCAAACCCAGGATGCCGGGGGTGTTTAAGGTGCCGGGCTCCAGCCGGTCCGGGTAAAAATCCGGCATGGAGGGGTCGGCGCTGTTGCTGCCGGTGCCGCCGTAAAGCAGGGGAGAAAGCTGGGCCCGTTCCCCCAGCAGTAGCACCCCGATTCCCGCCGGGCCGTAAAATCCCTTGTGCCCCGCCAGGCAGAGATAGTCGATGTGGTCCTGCTCCAGGTTCAGGGGCAGGCTGCCCCCGGTTTGGGCGGCGTCCACCGCAAACGGCACCCCGTACTGCCGACACACCGCCCCGATTTTTGCCACCGGGAACACCTTCCCGGTGACGTTGGAAGCATGGGTACACACCACCAGCGCCGTGTCCGGCCGGATCTGCCGGGCAAACTGCTGGGGAAGGTCCTCCCCTTCTCCGGGGACCTGCTCCCAGCGCACACCGCCCCGGCTGACCAGCATCGCCGCCGGCCGGAGCACGCAGTTGTGCTCCCAGCAGGAAGTGAGCAGCCCGCCCCCGCCGCCCAAACAGCCCTGAAGCACCAGATTCATGCTCATGGTACAGCCGCTGGTGAAGATCACCCGTTCCGGCTGGACGCCGTACTCCTTGGCCAGCAGCCGCCGCACCCGAAACACCTGCTCCCCTGCCGCCAGGCTCAGGGAATGCCCGCTGCGGCCGGGATTGCCGCCGTACACCTGCAACGCCTGCGCCACCGCCTGCACCACCCGCCTGGGTTTGGGAAAACCGGTGGCGGCATTATCCAGATAGATCATCCGCTCCCTCCTTTGCACTACCACTACCCTATGCGGCAGGGGGAAAGAATAGCACGGGCCTGCACCCATTTTTCCCCGGCGGCATAGGATGCAGTGTACCAACCAAAAAAGGGGGCAAAACAATATGTGCAACTGCAATGGAAGCTGGATCATCATCATTATCCTGCTGTTGATCTGCTGCGGCGGCTGCGGCAACTTCGGCACCAATACCGCTAACAACAACGGCTGCGGCTGTGGCTGCGACAACGGATGCTGCTAAGCAGTGAAACAGCGTTTCAAAAATAGGGAAACGCCTTCCCGGCCGGAATGAGGGTTTTTCGCTGCGGTCGGGAGGAAAAAAGAAGGCGGGGAAGGCGGCGCTTTTCCCGCTTTCGGCAGAGCCGGCCCGGTTGGGCCGGCTTTGCTTGTCGAAAAAGTATTTTTCGACAAGCTGGTAGAGGTCGAGAGACACCTGCAACCTAGGAAAAAACGGCGTCAGGCGTATGCAGATACGTCAAGCTGTTTTTGACGACGGGAGCAAAAATGCAGCCATGGAGCCAATTTTGGCTCCATGGCTCAAACAAAAATATGGGAACATGCTCTAATTTCTTTTTTCTTTCTTTTCTCTGCATTTTTGCGGTGCAGGGGTTTCTCGACAGTCTGAGCCGGCCCGGTTGGGCCGGCTTTTCCTGTTCCCCTCATCCGCCGCCTGCGGCGGCAGCGGATGCCACTGGGTGGGCATCGCCCCAGGGAGAAGCCTTCAAAACCAAAGAATCAAAAGTGAAGGGCAGGCCTGCTTTTGAAATCAAAAGCGATGGGCCTGGATTCTTCTTTTTCTTTTCCGCCCCGGAAAAAACCGGTTGACAAATCCGGGCGGGTCTGATACAATAGAATGCACAATAGTAAAAAAGCGATGATAAGAGAAAAGAACGGGTAAATCGTGCCCAGAGAACCGCCGTTTGGTGCAAGGCGGAGACGGTTGCCCCTTCGGCTGGCTCTTTAGCTGTCCGCTGAACGGAGAAGATCCTCTCAGTAGGTGGGAACGGAACGCCCCTCCGTTATCGGGGGTCGGGATTCGCAGAGCAATCTGCCGATCTTCGGTTGAGTGGACACAGGTAGTGTCAAGAAGAGTGGTACCACGGAGTTTTCCTTCGTCTCTTTGCAAAGAAGTTTGCAATCAGATGAAGGTTTTTTTTCGGCATCCGGCCCCTTCTTTCGGTTTGACCCACCCATCCAAAGAGTCCTGATTTGGTTCTGCCGCCCTGGGGCGGCGGGGAAAGGTGAGTGTACCAACATGAAAAACGCAGACAAGTATCAAAAGGGATTTTTCCTCCCCCCGGAACCCTGCTACGACTGGGTGAAAAAAGACGCTGTGGACGCAGCGCCCATCTGGTGCAGCGTGGATCTGCGGGACGGCAACCAGGCTTTGGTGGTGCCCATGAGCCTGGAAGAAAAGCTGGACTTTTTCCAATATCTGGTGCAGATCGGATTTAAGGAAATCGAGGTGGGCTTTCCCGCCGCCAGCGAAACGGAATTTGAGTTTTTGCGCACCTTAATCGAAAAGGATCTCATCCCCGACGACGTCACCATCCAGGTGCTGACCCAGTCCCGGGAGCACATCATCAAGCGCACCTTTGAAGCCTTGAAGGGCTGCAAGAGCGCCATCGTCCACCTCTACAACTCCACCAGCGTGGCCCAGCGGGAGCAGGTGTTTAAAAAGGACAAGGACGCCATCATCGACATCGCTGTCACCGGGGCGGAGCTGTTCAACCGGTACGTCAAGGGCTACGAGGACCATTACCGCTTTGAATACTCCCCGGAATCCTTCACCGGCACCGAACCGGAATTCGCCCTGGAAATCTGCAACCGGGTGATTGATATTTGGAAGCCCACCAAGGACCGGCCGGTGATCATCAATCTGCCGGTGACGGTGGAGATGAGCTCGCCCCATGTTTACGCCAGCCAGGTGGAATACATGAGCAAGCACCTTCATGACCGGGAAAACGTGATCATCTCCCTGCACCCCCACAACGACCGGGGCTGCGCTGTGGCGGATACCGAACTGGGCCTGCTGGCCGGAGCGGACCGGGTGGAGGGCACCCTGTTCGGCAACGGGGAACGTACCGGCAATGTGGACATCGTCACCCTGGCCATGAACCTGTTCAGCCACGGGATTGATCCCAAGCTGGACTTCTCCAACATGAACGAGACGGTCACCGCCTATGAAAAGGCCACCAAGATGCCGGTGGGCGACCGGCAGCCCTATGCGGGCAAGCTGGTGTTCGCCGCCTTCTCCGGCTCCCACCAGGACGCCATTGCCAAAGGCATGGCCTGGCGGGAGGAAAAGCACCTCCATCAATGGACGGTGCCCTATCTGCCCATCGACCCCAAGGATGTGGGCCGGGAATACGAAAAGGACGTGATCCGGATCAATTCCCAGTCCGGCAAGGGGGGAATCGGCTATCTGCTGGAGCAGAAGTTCGGCTACCACCTACCGCCGAAAATGCGGGAGCATTTCGGCTACCGGGTCAAGAGCGTGTCCGACCATGCCCACAAGGAGCTGAGCGCCGACGAGGTATTCTCCATCTTCCGCCGGGAGTACTGCCATGTGGAAGGCGCCGTGACCCTGGGGGATTACCACTTCCGCCGCCATGGGGAGGACATCACCGTGGACCTTACCCTGGAGGATAAGGGAGTGCGCCGCACCGCCAATGCTTCCGGCAACGGGCGGCTGGACGCCGTAAGCAACGCCGCCAAGGACATTTTGGGAATGGATTACACCATTGTGGGCTACACCGAGCACGCCCTGACCCAGTCCAGCAAGAGCCAGGCGGTGGCTTATGTGGGCATTGACTATCAAGGTACGGTATACTGGGGTGTGGGAGAGCACAGCGATATCATTGCGGCTTCCATTTATGCCCTGGTGAATGCCATCAATCAGGTGAGAAAGTAAAATTTAGGTCAACCCTTTTTAAAGGGTTGCGGGGATGCAAGGGGCAGAGCCCCTGCAAAGAAGCACTGGGTAAGGGATAGGGGAATTGCTTTCCTTGCGGCAGGTGCTTCGTCCCCATCCGGGAGAAGGGCAGGGAAAACCGGTGGAGGTTTTCCCAAAGGACGAACCGGTTTGCAGGATTGAAAAGAGATGGAATCGGCAAAGCGCCCTGACAAAGGCTTCCTCCTTTGGGGGAAGCTGTCGCCGTAGGCGACTGATGAGGGAGAAACACATAGATTCCAATCACGAAAAGCGGTTGGAAACCGATCCCCTCATCCGACCGAGCCTGCGGCTCGCCCACCTTCCCCCTCTGGGGAAGGCTTTGTCCGGCAAACGGTTGCCCCCTCCCTCTGCCTGCGGCAGTCGTCCGGGGCCGGTTTTAGCTTCTATCTTCCTTATCCCGGCTACATAATTTGATTGTCACGGATCCTTACAAAAGGACTCCGATTTGTTTGCAGGGGTTTCACCCCTACGACCCCAGTCGCTTTTTTGAAAAAAAGCGACGCAAAAAACTTCCAGTGAAAGGACTGATCCTCATGGGTATGACCATGACCCAAAAAATCCTGGCCGCCCACGCCGGTTTGGACTCCGTCGTTCCCGGCCAGCTCATCCGTGCCGACCTGGACATGGTGCTGGGCAACGACATCACCTCCCCGGTGGC
>CASDQY010000125.1 GCA_949282975.1 uncultured Oscillospiraceae bacterium
ATACATGGCCCATCTGCCGGTGTGTTTTCTTTCCCACGACGAGATCAGCTTGAAACTGGCGCTGATGCTGTATAACGGGATTGCCCTGGTGGATTCCCAGTCCAGCCTGCCCAGAAAGACGCTGGAGAAGATTGCGGCGAAATATGGGGCGATTGTATATTAAAGTTTTTTGGTGAAGCTTTTTTTCAAAAAAGGTTCTGGGGTGCAGGGGTGAAACCCCGCAAACAATCCTTAAACGTTTTCAAGGGTCTTAGGCACACGGCCAATGTAGCCATAGCTGGTGGAAACCGGAATTGGGATCAGCCATCCAATGGCCGCAGGCCGAGGATGGTCGAACTGGAAGCCACAAAATCATAGACGCAACAAACCCTCTGTGCGCAAAACACAGAGGGTTTCTCTTTTGTGTTACGTTGGAAAAGGATTCCGGACTGGCCCGCCCTCGGCTTCGCCATAGGGCGGCTGGATTCCGGCTCCGGCATCCACCGGCTAGGCTACAGGAGCCCTGTGCCTAAGACCCTTGAAAAGCTTTTAAGGATTCTTCGCAGGGGCTCTGCCCCTTGCATCCCCGCAAGCCTTTTGAAAAAGGCTTGACCGAAAACTTTTAAGTTACCCTAACTGTTTCAAACTTTCTTCCACGCCGGCCAGCTTCTTCTTGGCGGCTTCCAGCTTCTGCCGCTGCTGGTCCACCACCGTCGCCGGGGCCTTGGCCACAAAGTTTTCGTTGCTCAGCTTCTTGGACACAAACTCAATCTCCTTCTCGCAGGCTTCCTTTTCCTTGGCCAGCCGTTCCCGCTCCTTGTCCAGGTCCACCAGATCCCCCAGGGGTAGGTACACCGTGGCGTGGGGCGTGACAATCTGCACCGGGTTTTCCACCGTGAAGCTTTCGCCAACCTCCACTTCGCTGGCGCTGGCCAGCTTTTCCAGGAAGGCGGCGCTTTTGGCAAACACCTCCGGCTGGGTGGAGGCGATATACACCTTGGCTTTCTTGGCAAAGGGGATGTTCTTTTCCGCCCGGGCATTGCGGATGCCCCGGATGACCTCCATCACCATCTCAAATTCCTGTTCTTCCCGGGCAAAATCCAGGGCCGGGTCGGCCGTCGGCCAGGAAGCAGTCATGATGAACTCACTGTCGTGGGGCACTGCCTGCCACAGCTCCTCGGTGATATAGGGCATGAAGGGGTGGAGCAGTTTCAGGGAGTTTGCCATGACGTAGCTCAGCACCTTCTGGGCCCCCAAAGCGGACTGTCCCCCCTGGGCCATCCGGGGCTTGGTGATTTCAATATACCAGTCGCAGAGGATGTCCCAGATAAAGTCGTGGATCTTCTGCACCGCCATGCCCAGCTCGAACCGTTCCAGGTTGTCGGTGGCTTCCCGGATCAGGGTGTTCAGCTTGCTCAGCACCCATTTA
Source organism: uncultured Oscillospiraceae bacterium (assembly GCA_949282975.1). GTDB lineage: Bacteria > Bacillota > Clostridia > Oscillospirales > Ruminococcaceae > Egerieicola. The sequence goes on from CASDQY010000125.1 coordinate 1,409, forward strand.
TCCTCTGTTTCCAGCTTGTCCGGCAGCTCCGGTTTGGTGATTTCATCGCTGAGATTCATGAGGATATACCGGGTGGCGTTCCACAGCTTATTGGCAAAGTTCCGGGAGGCCTTGATCTTATCGTCGGAATACCGCATGTCGTTTCCGGGGGAGTTGCCGGTGACCAGGGTCAGCCGCAATGCGTCCGCCCCGTACTGGTCGATGACCTGCAGGGGGTCGATGCCGTTGCCCAAACTCTTGCTCATCTTCCGGCCCAGTTCGTCCCGCACCAGACCGTGAATCAACACCTGCTTGAAGGGAACCTGACCGGTGTGCTCCAAAGCGGAAAAGATCATCCGGGCCACCCAGAAGAAGATGATGTCGTAGCCGGTAACCAGGGTGTCGGTGGGGTAGAAGTATTCCAGTTCCGGGGTTTTGTCCGGCCAGCCCAGAGTGGAGAAGGGCCACAGGGCGGAGGAGAACCAGGTGTCCAGGGTGTCCTCGTCCCGGTGCATGGGTTTGCCGCACTTGGGGCAGGTATCCACCGGGGTTTCGCTGACCTCCATATGGCCGCATTCGTCGCAGTAGTAGGCCGGGATCTGGTGCCCCCACCAAAGCTGCCGGGAAATGCACCAGTCCTTGATGTTTTCCATCCAGTGGAAGTAGATTTTATCAAACCGTTCGGGGATAAATTTGGTTTCCCCGTTCTTTACTGCTTCGATGGCGGGTTTGGCCAAAGGTTCCATCTTCACAAACCACTGCTTGCTCACCATGGGTTCCACGGTGGTGTGGCAGCGGTAGCAGGTGCCCACCTCGTGCTGGAGGGGTTCCACTTCTTTCAGGTAACCGCCGGCCTCCAGATCGGCCAAAATGGCTTTCCGGGCTTCCATAGTGGTCATGCCGGCATATTTGCCGCAGTCCAGCACCTCCGGTTCCCCGGCGGCAGCCCGGCCGGAGGCAAACAGCTCGTCGGCAGCGGCTTTTTCGGCGGCGCCGGTCATGCGGCCGTCGTAGGTGAATACCCGGACGATGGGCAGATCATGCCGCTTGCCCACTTCGTAGTCGTTGGGGTCGTGGGCGGGGGTGATCTTCACCACGCCGGTGCCCTTTTCCATATCGGCGTGATCGTCGCAGACAATGGGGATTTCCTTATTTAACAGGGGCAGGATCACATGGCAGCCGTGAAGATGGGTGTACCGGGGGTCGGCGGCGTTGATGGCCACGGCGGTATCCCCCAGCATGGTTTCGGGGCGGGTGGTGGCCAGTTCCAGAAACTCCCCGGTTTCCTTTACCGGGTAAAGCAGGTGCCAGAAATGGCCGTCCTGGGTTTCGTACTCCACTTCGGCGTCGGAAATGGAGGTATTGCAGTGGGGGCACCAGTTTACCATCCGGTTGCCCCGGTAGATCAGGCCCTTTTCATACAGGTTGACGAACACCCGGTTTACCGCTTTGGAGCAGCCTTCGTCCAGAGTGAACCGCAGCCGGTCCCAGTCGCAGGAGGAACCCAGTTTTTGCAGCTGCTTGACGATGGTTCCGCCGTATTCTTCTTTCCAGGCCCAGGCCCGCTTTAAAAATCCTTCCCGGCCCAAATCGTCTTTGGTCAGGCCCTCTTTGGCCATGGCTTCCACGATTTTGGCTTCGGTGGCGATAGAGGCATGGTCGGTGCCCGGCACCCACAGCGCTTCGTATCCCTGCATCCGCTTGAAGCGGATGAGGATGTCCTGCAAGGTTTCGTCCAGGGCGTGGCCCATATGGAGCTTGCCGGTGATGTTGGGGGGCGGGATGACAATGGTGTAGGGTTTCTTTTTCGGGTTGGGGCTGGCATGGAAGCACTTATGCTCCATCCAGTCCTGGTAAATACGCTCCTCAAAGGCTTTGGGATCGTACACCTTGCTCAATTCTTTGCTCACAGTGGATTCCCCTTTCAAATTTTGGTTGTACCCCGGGGCAACAAAAAACGCCCCGAGGCAGGTTTTCTGCCTTAGGGCGAACAGTTCAATGTCCGTGGTACCACCTAAGTTCAAGGGAGGGTTTGCGTGGTTGGAACTTTGCTTTCACCTCATCAGTCAAGGCATAGCCTTGACAGCAGATGCGACAGTGTCGGCATCGCCCCTACGGAGAAGCCTTTGTCTTGCTGACTGCTTTGTTTCTGCAGTTATTTGCAGAAAAGAGAATGGATGAGGCAAAGCCTTCCCCCTGGGGGGAAGGTGGACAAGCCAGAGGCTTGGCCGGATGAGGGGAAAATCCCCCTTCCTGTTCTTTACGCTTTTCCCTTGCGCTCTCTGCCCGATAACGGGGGCGTCCGCCGCAACAGCGGTGGCTCAAAAGGCGACCTTCCTTCCGCTTCCGCCCGCCCTTTCACCAACCGGGCGCTCTCTTTGCCGGAAAACCGGGAGTACTCCTCCTTCG
>CASDQY010000126.1 GCA_949282975.1 uncultured Oscillospiraceae bacterium
GTAATGATTGGCTTTGCCAATCATGATACCATAAAGCATCCGTTGGGTTTCCACTGGTTTTCGCCGTTCGGCGAAATGCCGTCGTTGCTTTTCGGCGGCAAAGTGGGAACCGTAATGATTGGCTTTGCCAATCATTATACCATAGTCCCTAGAAATTGACAATCTGTTTGCAAAACAGACCCTGCTGTGCTATGATGTACCTAGACCATTGTAAAAAGGAGCTCCTTATGGACTATCAAATTTGCTTTGAGAGCTTTCGGAAAAATTTTGCCCTTCCTGATTTGCTTTCCGTCCAACAACTCAAACAGGTGGACGGACGCTATTTAAAGGTGCTGCTTTTATTGTTTCAGAATCCGGACCGGCACTATACCAGCGACCTGCTTTCCTCGCTGCTGGAACTGCCGGAATCGGTAGTGGAGGACGCTTTGCGCTATTTGGCCCGGCACGGCGCAGTCACCTTAAAAGATCAGCCCGCCGCCCCCGGCCCGGCGCCGGTGATCAGCGGGGGAGAAGTGCGCCCCCGGGTTGCGGCGGACGACGAGGAACTGCGGTTTCTCCTTTCCAGCATGGAAAGCATCCTCAACCGCCCGGTGAACAGTACGGATATTCAGGAAGTGATTCAAATTTACGAATCCTACCGCCTTCCGGCGGATGTAATCATCATGGCCATGCAGTTTTGTGCCGGCCAGGGGCATAGCGATATTCGATACATCAAAAAAGTGTGCTATAGCTGGTACCAGCGGGGCATCAACGATCACCATAAAGCCGACGATTACCTTCAGCAGCTGGCCAGACGCCAGTCTCTGGAAGGGCAGATTCGTGCCCTTTTTGGGGCGAACCAGCGCCAGCTTATCCCCAGCGAGCAGGAATGCCTGGATCGCTGGCTGGAGATGGGGTACGATCTGGATGTGTTCCGCTTGGCCTATGAACGCACTGTAAAACATACCGGTAAGCCCGCCATTGCTTACGCCAACCGGATTCTGCAAAACTGGAAGCAAAAGGGCTACCGCACCCTTCAGGACATTCAAACCGGGGAGCCGGAGCGGGGCAGCACTGGCGGCGCCAAAGGCAGATCCTCCTACGATCTGGATTCCCTGGACCGCTTTTGGGATGAAGTGCCGGATTATCCGAATTCGAAAGGAGGCGGCGCCGGATGAGGCAGAAACGAAGCATCTATGAAGAAGCCTATCAGATCATCAGCCAGCGGCACAGCCAGGCGGTGCAGGAAGGGGAACGCCGCCGTCAGGAGCTGAAAAAGACTTTGCCGGAAGCGGTGGATCTTCAGGATCGCATTGCAAAAACAGCCATTGCCTATACCCGGCTGGTGCTTTCCCACGACGCCACTTTGGAGGAAATGCTCCCCAGCCTGCAGCAGGAAAACCTACGCTTGCAGCAGCAGATGGAAAAGGTGCTTTCCCTGGCGGGATATCCGGAAAAATATTTGGATACCCCCTTTACCTGCCCAAACTGCCGGGATACCGGATTTGACCAGGCAGGAGAGCGGTGCGCCTGCTACCAAAAACTGGTGAGGGAGCTTACCGCTCAGGAATTTAATAAAAGCTGCCCCATGCGGGAATGCCGCTTTGAGGATTTCAAATTGGAATATTATCCCGAAGGGGCACGGGAAAATATGAGCAAGGTGCTGCTGTTCTGCCGCCGTTACAGCCAGGATTTTTCCCTTTCTTCTCCTTCTTTGTTGATGATGGGGGCCACGGGCTTGGGGAAAAGCCATCTCAGCCTGTCCATTGCAGGGGAAGTGGTGAAAAAGGGATACATGGTGATCAACGGTTCGGTGCAGGATTTGTTCAGCGCTGTGCAAAGCGAATATTACGGCCGGGGCCAGAGCGATATTTCCACCATGGATTCCATGCGCCAGGCAGATCTGCTGGTGCTGGACGATTTGGGCAGCGAATATGATACGCCCTTTCAGAATTCCACCCTGTTTTCCATCCTGAATTATCGTTTGGAACAGCAAAAACCAACTATCATCAATACCAACCTTACCTTTCAGGAGATTCAGCGCCGTTATTCCGATCGGGTGGCTTCCCGGCTGCTGACGCTGTATACCTGCCTGAAGTTTACCGGTGTGGACGTGCGACAGGAGAAGCTGCGGCGGAATGCGGGCCGATGAAACAACCGGGCTGAATTATTGTTCTTTGGTTTCCTCCAGGTGATTGCGCAGCACCATGTTGATGTATTGGGAGAGGGATCGCTCATCTTCTTCGGCCAGTTGCTTGATTTTTTCCACGACATTCGCATCCAGAGTGATGCTGATTTTTACCTTCAAAGGTTTCATGATGGCCCTCCTTTTCATATTCTCCTTCTATTTTAGCATGAGGTAGCATAAATTTCCAGTAAATAAGAAAAAACATTCTTTGATAAAACCGAATCATTTTTTGTTTGCCTTCCGGAATTCGTTTCCGGAAGGCATCTTCTTTTGTCCTTATGGTTATCAATCCATTTTCGGATGCATACCCATAGCCAAGAGGGGAGGGGGCGCATATCAACAAAAAGAAACGGTTTCTCTTTAACAGCCTCTTGATGAGCGTGACCTCGGTGCTGGTCAGCGGTATCGGCGTGTGGTTTTCTCTGGCGGTGTCCTCCGCCATCGGGGAAGAAGCCATGGGGATCTTTCAGTTGATCCTGTCGGTGGTTTCCTTTGGGAGCACCTTTGCCTGCTCCGGCATCCAGCTGGCCGCCGCCCGTCTGACCGCCAAAAAGCTGGGGGAGGGAAAGGAGGGCGCTTTGGGCAGCGTAATGCGGCGCTGCTTTGCCTACGGCGGCAGTTTTGGCACCGCAGGCTGCTTGCTGCTATTGGCGCTGGCCCATCCCATTGCCACTTACTGCCTGCATAACCCCGTCACCGCCCTGCCGCTGCAGGTGGCGGCGTTTTCCCTTCCCTTGGTGGGGCTCACCGCCGCTTTGAACGGTTATTTTACTGCCGTGGGCCGGGTGGGGAAGTGCTGCTTTATTCAGGTAGCGGAGCAGCTTTGCCGGGTTGGGCTGACGCTGCTTTCCCTGCATCTTTGGGGCAACGACCTTTCATCGGTGTGCTGCTGCATTTTGGGGGCGGGAATGGCCAGCCAGCTATTGGGCTTTTTGCTGCTGCTTTTGCTGTATCAGGCCGACCGCCGCCGCTATCCCCGGGGGCATGGAGAAAAGGGGGACACCATGGCCCTGCTGCGCATCGGCCTGCCCATCGCCGGGAGCACCTATCTGCGCAGCGGCCTGCTGACGGTGAAAAATCTGCTGGCTCCGGCCGGATTGGTGGCCTATGGCCTTTCCCGCAGCGAAGCGGTAAGCGTTTTTGGCGGAATTCATGGCGTGGTCCTGCCTTTGGTGCTGTTTTTTGGGGTGCTGCTCACTGCCGCCAGCGATCTGCTCATGCCGGAATTGGCCAAGGCCATGGCCGCCGCCAAAGACCCCTCCCGAAACAAACAGGTGCTGCGGCTGGTGGAGCGGATGTTCAAACTCAGCCTGCTGTTTTCCTTCGGTGTGGCGGCGGGATTGTTTGCTTTGGCGGATCCTCTGTCCCGTTTGGTGGACAGCGAAATTGACCTGCACTTTTATCTCATGCTTTTTGCCCCCCTGGTGCCGGTGATGTATTTTGATACGGCGGTGGACAGCATGCTGAAAGGGTTGGATCAGCAGCTTTACAGCATGGGCTACAACATTCTGGATGCCGGCATCAGCCTGATTTTAGTGCTGTTTCTGGTGCCGCATACCGGGGTGGCGGGATATCTTTTTGTGATCTTTCAAAGTGAAGTGCTCAACTCGGCTTTGAGCTTAAACCGGCTGCTGAAGGTAACGAAGGTGCGGTTTCGCCCCTGGGCGTTGCTGGGCAAACCCGTTTTGGCGGCTGCGGGGGCCGGTATCCTGGCCTTTTTCTGCCAAAGGGGTTTGTCCGCCCTGCTGCCGGACTGGATCACCGTGGGGCTGAGCGCCGGGGTGCTGCTTTTGGGATATTATCTTCTTTGCCGGCTGCTGGGCTGTGTCACCGCCAAGGATCAAAAATTGTTTCGCCAGGCCTTTCAGGGATAAGGACACATATTTTCCCCCTCTGTCACATACCCATAGGGGCAAAGGAGGTGGACAAGATGGACAAAATCCTTTCCCCTCTGCTACATTACCTTCCGGATTGGGTGGGGCAGGAATTGGACCGGTTTTCCGGCGGGCAGCAGGGGGTGATTACCGAACTGCGGCTGCACCGGGAAAAGCCGGTGATCCTCTGCCTTTCCGGCAGCTACCCCGCCCTTTGCAGCCGAAAACTCACTTCCGGGGAGCTGGAACAAACTTTGCTTCGGTTCTGTGATTACTCCATGCAGTCCTGCCAGGATCAGCTCCGGCAGGGGTACATCGCCCTTCCCGGGGGACACCGGGTGGGGGTTTGCGGACAGGCTGTTTACCGTCAGGGAAAGTTTTTCTGCCTGGACCAGATTCAAAGCGCCAATCTGCGCCTGGCCCGCCCGATCACCGGGCTGGCCCAACCGGTTCTGGCCTGCTTTTTCCCATGGAAACAGCCCCCGTCCCTGCTTTTGGCCGGAGAACCCGGCAGCGGGAAAACCACTTTGGCCCGGGATTTGGCCCGCAGCCTTTCCCGGGGGGAGTTGGCGCCGGGGGTGCCGGTGGCGGTGATCGACCCAAGAGGAGAGCTGGGCGGCTGTCCGGATTTTTTGGGGGATAACGCCGATTTGTTCAGCGGATATTCCAAAACCGATGCCATGGAGATCGCCCTGCGAACCATGGCGCCTCGGGTTATGGTTTGCGACGAAATCGGCGGGGAAGAGGAAACCCCGCTGCTGAGACAGTGCTTTCAAAGCGGCGTCAGCGTCATCGCCACGGCCCATGCGGCGCAGCCGGAGCAGCTGTTCGCCCGGCCGGTGCTGGGGGAGCTGCTGCGGGCGGGCTGCTTTGACGGGCTGGTGATGCTCAGCAGCCAGTCCCCTTCCGTTGCCCAAACCATTGAGTACAAAAAGGAGCTGACCCGGTGAGCCATCTGTTATCTTTGCTGCTGTTTTGCGGCTGCACGGCGGCGGGCGTGGGCCGGTACCTTCTGCTGCGCCGACGGGAACAGCTGCTCAAGCAGGGTGTGTGGGTGCTTTCCCGCTGGCGGGTGCTGCTGTCCAGCCAAAACCTTTCCACCCGGCGGCTGTTCACCGCTTTGGCGCAGGACAGCCAGTGCCGTGGGCTGACCTTTCTTTCCTCGTTGGAGCAGGGCTTTTCCGCTGAGAATCCAAACAATTTTTGGGTGGAGCAGCTTCACAGCTTCTGCCGTGACACCGGGCAGGACAGGCAGTGCTGGGCGGGCATGGAACTGGCCCTTTCCCGGCTGGGCGCAAGCAGCACCGAGCAGCAGCTGGATCTTCTGGACAAAGCCGGAGCCATCCAGCAGCAGGCCCATGCCCAGGCCAAAGCCCTCCTGGCGGAGCAGGGTAAGCTCAGCGGCACTCTGGGGGTGCTGCTGGGGGCTGGGCTGGGCGTGTTTTTCTGGTGAGAGGAGGCAGGGTATGGAGATCGACCTGGTGTTTCGCATTGCCGCCATCGGTATTATCGTAGCGGTGCTCAACCAGCTATTGATCCGCTCCGGCCGGGAGGAGCAGGCCATGCTCACCACTCTGGCGGGGCTGATCGTGGTGCTGATGATGGTGCTGGGGCAGATTCAGCAGTTATTTGACACCATCAAATCCATGTTTGGTTTATAAAGCAGAAACCGAATGTCCGGTTTCTTGCTGTTTTTGGGTTGGAGGTGAACCTATGCTGCTGCAGCTGGTAGGAATCGGTTTGGCCGGCGGGATGATCTGCCTGCTGTTCAAACAGACCCGTCCGGAACTGGTGCTGCCGGCAAGCCTGGCGGCCGGCGGGATGATGCTGTGGGTGGTTCTGGGCGAGCTTTCCCCCGCAGTGGCCCGGTTGGAATGCTGGATGGAGCAAACAGGGGCGGGGGAGTATGCCGGGATGCTGTTAAAAAGTCTGGGCATCTGTTATCTGGCGCAGCTGGCAGCGGACAGCTGCCGGGATGCGGGACAATCCGCCATCGCTTCCAAAATTATCCTGGGGGCGAGGGTGGCGGTACTGCTGTTGGCGCTGCCGCTGTTTGAGGAGATACTCACCCTCTGCCTGGGGCTGATGGGAGGAAGCAGATGAAAATCCTGCTGCGGCTGCTGCTTTTGCTGTCCTTGCTTTTGACTCCCCTGTCGGTTCAGGCCCAGGAGGTGGACGAAGATTCCTTCACCCGCCAGCTTTTGGAGGAAAGCGGCGCCGATTCCATTTCCCAGTCCCTGCCGGAATCGGTGCAGGAGCTTTTAGAGCAGCAGGACCTGCTTCCCGGCGGATCCGGGATGGAGCAGCTCACCCCCTGGGGGGTGTTGAATCTGCTCTGTCAGGGTCTGGGGGAATCTTTGGGACAGCCTTTACAGCTTTTGCTTTCTGCGATCGGGGTGATTCTCCTGTACCGGCTGTTTTCCGGCTTTGCCGATACCGGCCTTACCGATACCCGGCCCCTGATGAGCACTGTGGCGGTGCTTTGCCTTTGCGGGGTGCTGCTGGTTCCCTGCATCCAGTTTATGGAACAGACCATTGATTTTTTGGAGCAGATGGGGCAGTTTGTGGCGGCGCTCACCCCGGTATATGCCGGACTGCTGGCCGCTTCGGGACAGGCCGCCACGGCCTTGAGCTGGAACACCGTCCTCATCGGCATGGTGGAACTGATGTCTTTTTTGGCCACCACCTTTCTGGTCCCTCTCACCGGGGTGTTTTTGGCTCTCACCGTGGCCGGAGCCGCCGGGGGGCAGCTTCAGCTTTCCGGTTTTGCCAAAACCTTAAAAAAAGTGGTGCTGTGGGTGTTCGGTTTGCTGCTGACGATTTTTGTAGGAGTGCTGACCATTCGCAGCTTTGTTTCTTCGGCGGCAGACGGGGTAAGCCTGCGCACCGGAAAGTACCTGGCGGGAAGTATGCTTCCCCTGGTGGGGGGAGCCGTCAGCGATGCATTGGGCGTACTACAGGGCTGTTTGGGTAAGGTCACGACTTCCGTGGGAGCCTTCGGCATTCTGGCTTTGCTGGTCACCTTTCTGCCCATGATGATTCAGGTAGGGCTGATGCAGCTTGCGATCAAGCTCAGCCAGGGCGTAGCGGGCCTGTTGGAGGCCGGCCGCTTGGAAGGATTGCTGGATGGCGCCGGATTTGTGCTTACCATGCTTCAGGCGCTTTTGATCTGCTACGGCATGATGCTGCTCAGCGCATTGGCGCTGCTGTTGACGGTTGGGGGACAGATATGGACCTGATTTACGGTTTTGCGGCCTGCCTCTGTATCACGCTGCTGGGAGCGGGGGCCTTCACCCTGCTGGTCCCCAAGGGCAGTTTAGAGACAACGGTAAAGTTTGCCCTGTCCATTTTTCTGGTAGCGGGGTTTTTGCTTCCCTTTTTTGGCAACGCTCCGGATTGGCAGCGGCTTTGGGATTCCTCCCGCTGGGAACAGCCTGCCGAAGATCTGAGCCGGATGGTGGAAGACGTTTCCTTAGAGGTAACCCAGACCATGGTGAACCAGCAGGTCACCCTGCTTTTGGAGCAGGAAGGCTATTCTCCCCAAAAGGTGGACAGCCGCATTCATACCGCCTCGGACGGAAGCATAGAAATAACCGAACTGGTGATTTGGATGCCGGAGTCAGACAAAACCCAGGGCAGCGCCATCCGTCGGATTTTGGCGGAGCAGACGAGGCTGGAAACCATAACCATCGAATGGGGGTGAACCGATGCCGAGATGGTTAAGCGCCTTTACCGGGGAAGGAGGGCGGAAAAAAAGGGTCTGGCTGCTTTTGGGGTGCGGGGCGTTTCTTTGCCTGTTGGTGGCATTCTGGCCGTTTGGCGGCGAAGAAACTTCCGCTACCCCCACCGTATCCCAAACCCAGGACGACTTTCAGGAACAGTACCGCCAAAACCTGCAGGCGCAGGTGGAGGAACTTCTCAGAGAAATGGATGGAGTGGGCCAGGTAAAGGTGTATCTTACCCTCAGCTCCACCCAGCAGACACAATATCAGTCCGATTCCACCCGCCAAACCGACCGCACCACCGGCGGGGAACAGTCCTCTTATCAGGACAGTGCCGAAGAACAGGTGGTGCTGGTGGAGGACGACCAGGGCAATGCCAAGGCGTTGGTGTCCTCGGTAACTCTGCCCAAGGTGCAAGGGGTGGCGGTCATCTGCGACGGCGGGGACAGTCCCACCGTCCAGAAGAACATCAGCGACGCTGTCAGCGCTTTGCTGGACATCGGCGCTTCGCAGATCAGTATCGCCCGGCGAGCGGGCTAAGCCAGGATTTTCCGGGAGGGAGAGCAGTATGAAAAAACCGAGTTTTCTCATTGGTAAAAAACAGATCGTGGCGGCGGCCATGCTCCTGCTGCTGGGCGGGGCAGTCTATGTGAACTGGATGTACGCCAATCAGGGCGGAGAGGATCTGCTGGGGGAGGCGGTGCTGACCGCCGGTGATATTACCGCTTCTCAAACAGAGGAAGAAACCGACGGCACGGTGGAACCCACCGCCCAATCCGGCGCCACCCAAAACTATGGAGACGCCGTGTTGGTGGAAGGGGAGGCTTCCGGCGAAGATTATTTTGCTCAGGCGGCTTTGAATAAGGAGCGGAGCCGGGATGAAGCGGTAGCTACCGCAACCGGTGTGCTGGAACAGGCGGATGCCACCAATGAGGAAGTGGCGGCGGCCACCCAGCAGATCGTGGAATTGTCCCGGCAGATCGAAGCGGAAAGCGCCATCGAGGATCTCATCAAAGCAAAAGGATTTGAGCAGTGCGTGGTGTATCTGGGGGAGGATTCGGTCAATGTAGTGGTACAGACCGATGGTTTGGACGCAGCCCAGGCGGCGCAGATCAAGAGCGTCATCCTTTCCCAGCAGGATGTATCGGCGGATCAAATCTCCATCACCGAAGTGGCAGCGCCCTGAGAAACATGGTTTGAAATTTTGATCCGGCGGCCGGTATTTCCGGCCGCTCAGCCTGTCGAAAAAGTATTTTTCGACAGGCTGGCAGAGGTCGAGAGACGCCTGCAACCTAGGAAAAAATGGCGTCAGGCGTATGCAGATACGTCAAGCTGTTTTTGACGACGGGAGCAAAAATGCAGCTATGGAGCCAATTTTGGCTCCATAGCTCAAATAAGAATACCGGAAAATGCTCCAATCTATTTCTTCTTTCTTTTCTCTGCATTTTTGCGGTGCAGGGGTTTCTCGACAGCCTGGGCGGCCGGTATTTCCGGCCGCTTTGCCTTGTCGTTGAAAAAGGAGGGTGCAAAAGGTTGTTCTTTTGATGGAATTGTGTTATACTAAACAAGAACATACGCCAACTCCATTTCCTTTTATAGGAAATCCTGGGGTATCTG